>JAHIPG010000050.1 GCA_018894775.1 Nanobdellota archaeon | reverse complement strand
TTGATTATAAAGAAGATTGGAAAGGATGGTCTCGGGAGTTTCTTATAGAGAAAAAGATAAAATTCTTTGATGAGTTCACAGAAGTAAGAGAGATGTTTATGAAATTGGTAGATTACTTAGAGAAGAAAGGATATTTCAACCAGTAATATTTTTATATACCTCTCCATTATCTTTCTGTATGGCAAAAAAACTTGTAAGACCTTTAGATTATATTGAAGAGATAGATGGGCATTTGATTTTCTTGGCAGGACCGATTAAAAGCGCTTATGATTGGCAGGAGAAAGCTATTGAATTAATAAGTAAAGAGTCTCCAGACATAACCATTGCTTCCCCCAGAGTTATAGATGCGCAATGTGGAGGAGATTTCTGCACGAAGCGTTTCAATCAGCAGGTAGACTGGGAAAGTTATCATCTTAAGAGAGCAGGTGAAAAAGGCTGCATATTGTTCTGGCTTGCAAAGGAGTACGAACATGACTGTAAACGTGCTTATGCTCAGACCTCAAGGTTTGAGCTTGGTGAGTGGAAGACTAAGCATGAAATACTTGGAACTAACATTGTTGTTGGTATTGAGGAAGGTTTTAGTAATGCTAGGTACATCAAGAGAAGGATTTCTGAAGAGTGCCCAAAAGTCCCTATATGTTCTAGCTTAGAAGAGGCTTGTAAAGAAGCTATAAGGTTGTGTAATAATTAAAAAAAGGAAAAAAGAAATTTATTTTTTTCTACTTTTTACAAATTTTTTAAGAATAACTACTAATTTGTCTACTGCTTCACGTAAATCTTTTTCTGATTTTGTTCCTGTGCAGACTATTTTTCCATTACTGAATAACAGGAATGTTGCTCTTGTCCCAGGAAGCTTGTAAACTAATCCGGGAAACTGTTCTGGTTCGTATTCTGTGTTTTCCAGATCCATGGCAAGATGGTTCAGATTTAGATCCATACCTACGGCTCCTGATGCTACCATATTTTGCACATGGATTTTTGGTTGTCCTTTAACTTTTAATTTTATTTTTGCTAAGTTTTTGATTATAGCATTAATTGATTCCCTTACTTTAACCAGTGACTTTGCACCTGTGCATACTATTTTTCCTGAGCTGAATATTAGTGCAGAAGTTTTTGGATCTTTTATCCTCATTACCAGTCCTGGAAACTGTTCAGGATTGTATTCTGTGTTGGGTAATGTTTCTGCCAGTTTTATCAGAGGAACGTCCTGGTCCAAAGAAGATGTTGCTACGATATTTTGTATTTTTAATTCTTTTTTAGATTTCATTACTTTTTTTGCCATTGTAAAAACCCTCCTTGCTGAGCAGTATATAAGATAGAAAAGCTTATAAAACTTCTTTATAAATGAAAATTTTTAAAAAATGAGAAAAATGGCTCTAGAAGCTGTCTAGAGTGGGTTAAAGCGTATTTCGAATTTCTTTCCTTTGATTTCTTCTGGCTTTTTAAACTCAAATTCTTCCTCTAATTTTGCATCTGTTATTGTGAGTTTTTTAGCCCCTACTTTCTGCTGTATTTCTTTCTTCCATTTGGAAAGGTTGTAGTCTGTGATGATTGCTAGATCTATTTCATCCTGCATTTTTAGTCTTGCTTTTTTTCTGAACATCTGTATTCTTCTTGTGATTTCTCTCATGAATCCTTCTGATTCTAACTCTGGTGTTATTGTCACATCTAATGTTACTTCTGTTTTTTTGCCTTCTTTCAATTCTAATTTTTTCAGGTTTGTTTGAGTTTTGATTATTTCGCTTAATTGTTTGATTGATTTTGAGTTCTCTGCAGTTATTGTTGCTTTTGGTAGTGGCCATCTTACACCTATCTGTGCTTTCTCTCTTTGTGCAAGTATTTCTTGTATTATGTCTTCCACTTTTCCCATGCTTTCTTCTAATTTTTTATTAATCAGTTTTTTATCATATTTTGGCCATTCGAACATGTGTATGCTCTCTTCTTTCAGCTTATATTTATCTTTCAGTTTTTGATACATGTGTTCTGTTATGAATGGGCATGTGATTGAGAGTGTTTTTAGTGTGTTGAACAATACCTCAAAGATTACTTTGAATACTCCTTGATCATCTGTCCTTCCTCTTGTGTATTGGATGTATTTTCTGCTCAGGTCTAAGAATAATGATTCGACCAGCCTAGGTGCGATGTCAAGTTGGTGATTGTCTAATGCCTCTGTTAGTTCTTCTATTGTTGAATGCAGTCTTGAAAGTATCCATTTGTCCTCTACATTCAGTTTTGCTGGTAACTTGCTAGGTAGTTTGTCAGCATAGTTTAGCAGATAGTTGGTTACATTGAGAAGGACTGTTATTTCTCTGTATTTTAGTTTGATTTCGTCCCATGAAAAGTTCATGTCTTCTCCTGCTTTGGTTGTGATTGTGTATAATCTTAATGTGTCTGCTCCGAATTTTTCCAGGACTTCGTTAGGAGATACAATATTCCCTAGGCTTTTACTCATTTTTTCCCCTTCAAAGTCTCTGAGCATTCCATGAGTATACATCGCCTTGAAGCAGTTTTTTCCCATTGCTACATTTGATACTAATTGCAGCATGTAAAACCATAATCTTGTCTGATCTGTTCCTTCCAATACCAAATCTGCTGGCCAGTATTCTTTCATTAAATCTTCTCTTTCAGGGAACCTTAAGCAATTCCATGATGCAGAGCCTGCATCTACCCATACATCTATGATATCAGGTATCCTTTCCTTTTCTGCCCCGCACTTACATTTAATCTTCAATTCATCTATCCATGGTCTGTGAAGATCTTCTGGCATCTTTCCTGTTAATTTTTTTAGCTCTTTTAATGATCCAACAACAGTATAATCTCCGCATTTCTTACAGGTCCATATTGGCATAGGTGTTCCCCAATATCTTTGTCTTGTTACAGAATTATCTTTTATGTTCTTCAGCCATAATTGATATCTTTGTTTTATATCTTTTGGAATGTAATGGACTTCTTCACTTTGCTTCAGCATCTTTGGGATCATATCCTCAACTTTGAAGAACCACTGGTCTGTTGCCCTGAATATGACTGGTTTTTTACATCTCCAGCAGTGGGCGTAATCGTGCTCTACCTTAGTTGATTCTATGAGTGCTCCTCTCTTGTCTAAGGCTTCCACAAATTTTTGATTGTCTTGTTTAGCGTTTAGTCCTGCGAATTCTCCCATGTCATCTGGGTAGATTCCTTTTTCTGATAGGTTGTTGAATGGTGGTATTCCATTTTTTCTTCCTACTTCATAGTCTTCTGGTCCGCATCCTGGAGCCATGTGCACCAGACCTGACCCTGCGCTCAGGTCTACGAATTCTTTTGAAAGTACAACTGAGAATGCTTTTTTTGATTCTTTTTTTATCTCTTCGTATTTTTCTTTTAATATGTCATAGAAGGGATGTACGTATCTTACACCTTCCAGTTTTTTTCCTTTGAATGTTTCGATTATATCCAGCTTTGAATCTGTAAAGCTTTGTATTATTGGTGCAGCTAATCCTTTTGCTAGTATCCAGTGTTCATCTCCGACTCTTGCCTTCACATAGTCTAGCTCTGGATTTACCATAACGCCTAAGTTATATGCTATTGTCCATGGTGTTGTTGTCCAGATTATTAAGTATTCATTGTCTGTTCCTTCTATCTTGAATTTTACGAATATAGAATCCTCTTCAACATTTTTGTATTCTAGTTCGTGTTTTGCCAGTGCTGTCTCACAACCATAGCACCATGTCATGACTTTTTTACCCAAATACAATCTTTTGTTCTCGTGTGCTTTCTTGATCAGCCACCATTCTCCTTCCATGTATTCTGATGTTACAGGCATGTAAGGGTCGTCATGGTCTAATGTAACGCCTAAAGCCGCAAAATCTTTGTTCATGTGTCCCATCATCTCTAATGAGAACTCTCTGCATTCTTTTACGAACTTATCAACGCCAAATTTTTCAATATCTTCCTTGTCTTTTAGGTCATGTTTAGCTTGAATCTTGTGAGCTGTTGGAAGACCGTGCATGTCATATCCGCCTCTGTCCCACACATCAAAGCCTCTCATCCTTCTGTATCTTAATAATTGGTCTTTTAGGACCTGGTTCCATGCTGTACCCATATGAATCCTTCCTGATGTGTAGGGAGGACCATCCAAGAAATAGAATTTCTTCTTGCCTTTGAGTTTTTTCCTTAGTTTATCAATTATCTTTTTCTTTTCCCAAAATTCAAGTATATTTTTTTCTACTGTTTTAAAATCATACATGGTAGGTATTTTATATATAAAATTGGTTTAAAAATTTATTGTTCTTAAAAAGAAAAATTTAAATACTGTCTCAATCACAAACATTCTTGAAAACTAATGCTAAATCCATAGTATTTGTTTTCTATGAAAGATAAGATATAGGAGATATATTAGACAATGGAAAGAAGAAATAACGGATATAATAGTGGCGGTCGTGGTGGATATGATAGAGGAGATAGACATGGTGGCGATCGTGGTGGATATGATAGAGGAGGATCCGGAGGATTCTTCGCGCCAGTTAATGTTGGCGATGAGGTAAATGTAAAGATAGAAGCTGTCGGCGAGAAAGGCGACGGAGTGGCTAAAGTTAAAGGCTTTGTTATTTTTGTACCAAACACCCAAGCTGGTGATGAGGTAAAGGTAAAGATAACAAGAGTTCTTAAGAAAGTTGGATTCGGAGAAGTATTAGGTAAAGCTGATGGTCCCGTATCAGCTGACGATGATGCTCCACAGGCAGAAGCTCCAGCAAAAGAGGCTCAAGTTGAAGAGTCTCCAAAGGCAGAAGCTCCAGCTGAGAATGTTGAAGACACTGAAGATTTCGGTGAAGAAGAGAAGAGATAGATTCAACATAAACTTTTTTTCTTTATTTCTTTTTTTAATACCACGAGCCGGGACTGCTCTTTTGTTCTTTAACCACTCTTAGAATATCATATTCATCAAGTTTAGTTGCTAAATCATTAGGGTGTTCAGGTAAGAATTCTAAGCCTATGTTTTGAAGCTTCTCTATCTTTTTTATCATACGTTTTGGAAAATCAGTTATGTTGATGAGCCTGAACTGCTTATTGTCTAGATCATTCTTTGCCAGTTCCCACATTATTAGTTCTCCAGGCTTTTTCATCATCATCTGCTCTGTTGATAAGTATCTCTCAAATATTCTTCCTGCTATGTCATAATCAACACCATCCTTTTTTCCTTTGTAACGGCAGGGTTCCTCTTCTGTCCCCCCATAACTATGTATTATTTCTCCCTTTTTTGCAGTCTTTACCTTGTCCATGGCTTTCTTAACAAGGTTATATAATATTGATTTCCCAAACATTCCTGATTCTTCAATCTGTATGTCTATATCCGCAGTTCGGTCTATCCCTAAATATAAATCTCTTAATGCTCCTCCATGGATTATTGGCTTGTATTTCTTAAATGTCTCAAAGACCCATAGTATTTCTTTGGGTGTATCAATTTTGACTGTGACAGTATTTCCTGAATTGATATAATCAGTTAAATATGCAATATTGGTTAATCTCCAATTGTGTTTTTCTATTGTATTCAGTTGTTCTGTAAGTTTAGATAATATATCTCCTCCAATACTAAATTCTGGATTAGAAACTGCCATGTAAGAAGCAAAATTTAGTTTTGCTCCAAGTTCAATGCCTGAATTTGATGCTTGTGTAAAATTCAATCCTTTGTATTTGAAAGGATTCTCATCCATGAGGTCTACTTTACCTAAAGATATCCTGTTAATGATTATCTGCTTCAATGGCATGTCTATAGAGCGTATTCTTTTCTGATCATCATAGCCATAGGTAGGTATTTGAGAATCAGATAGGTAGTTTATTGCATCATGGAATGTTTTTACTTTAGAAGGGTCTTCTATTATTTTCCTTTCAGAATGTCCTTCCACCAGATCTTTTATCTTACCGTCCAAGTCCTTCTGAGGCTTGAAACTTTTTGGTAACTTCATCATTACAAGCCATTTTTGGTAGGTATTTAAAGATTTCTGATTACTCTTATTCTTTAAAACAGGACTTGTAGATAAATAGAAATAAATAAAATGTAAAATCTATTTATGGTCCTCCATCCCAGCAACTGCATCCAGAGTATCCGCCGACTATTCTTCCTTTGCATTTGACTGCTGTACCACTTCTACTACCACTAGAAACCATTTTGCCTATAGATATGCAATAATTGTTGCATGAAGCGGATACGATTTCACAGTCCCCTCCTCCTAACTCTGATGCATGCTTTCCGTCAATAGTGTCAGCATCCAATCCGGAGCCTGAGCCGTCATTCTCAGAATGCCAGATTTTGCCTGGAAGGTCTCCTAGTTCTGACCAGCTGTGTCCCGGATTAGGCTTTGCTGCAAAAACAAAACCTAAAGTCACAATCAAAGCAAAACCAATTGCAAAATACAACATCTTTCTTTTACTAATCTCGATTTTCATCTTTTTTTCACACCTCAAC
>JAHIPG010000049.1 GCA_018894775.1 Nanobdellota archaeon | reverse complement strand
TAGATACTCTTGTGATTGAGGTGTTGTATATCCAGTTAGATCTATCATTGAACCAAAATCCTATTTGGAGATTTCATGTGTAATTTTATCAAATGGCATCGGTCTCTCAAAATGAAAATATTTTTCGCTTTTATATAAATTGACAATGTCTCTGTACACCTTATGGCTAGATTGATATACAAACATATGGGGTATGTATCTGGGAAAATATTGATGAAAATGCATTTTCTGATTAGTAATTTTTTTTATATTAGATGTTGGAAATATATATGCGGAAAAGCCGCCTCCGATATCTACCAAATGATATTCCTTGTCCTGCATTGAGAGTTTCTTCGCCTCATAATCCAAAAAAAATTCTTTGTTGCAATAATCTAAATATCTTAAAATTGGACATGTTATATTATATCTATGTTCTCTGTAATAGTCAATCTCGAATTCAGGGCCTCTATGAATAATACCTCCAGCATGCTCAAAACAATATTTTTCTAAATTATATTCTTTCTTTGACAGACTTTCAATACCTACTGCACGACTCCCATTATGTACATTTAAGATTACAGGACATTTAACGTTTTTAATAACTTGAGTGGTCAAAAAGTGTTCGGTGTGTTGACAAACACAAGCATCGGGGTTGATTTTTTTAAGAATTTTAGGCAATGTTAAATGCTCGCATAAGTAACCTATCTTCCAATTTATAGAAAAAGAGATAATATCTTTTACTAAATCGGAGAGGTACGAGCCCCTCAAAGTGGGTAGCAAACTATATTTTCTAAAATCTAATATTTGATAACATATAATTTCATCAAACACTTGATTGAACTTGCTTAGATTATAATTGTCAAATCTATCACACACTAATACCACTCTATACTTGTTAGTTTTCTTCAATGCATATGCAAGATTATACAATCTTGATGTTGGTTCTCGTCGTAGAAATACAACAGTTTTCATTTGTGATCATTCTCTGGATATACTCGAGTACATATAAACTTAACCTTGCCACACAGTATCCATGATAGTAAGCTAAATTTTTAGTTCCCACAAGGTTATTTCCCCCTCCATTTGATGGTAGATGGGATGAACTCACCTCGGAGGAACGATAAGAAAATAGATAAAAAAGTAAATAAATTTTCGTTCGGTTTGCTTGGTAAAAATATTAGTTTCTCGTTCAGGAAAAACGCTGTTTTCGGTTTAGAAAAACTTAAAATAGGTCGAAAGATTGGATTCCGCAAGCGGATATAATTCAAAGCGTATCATAACAGAATACTTTATAATCTGTGGCAACTGGTAAAAATGATAACAAGAAGTACGGTTACAGCTAAATGTTGGAAAACATCTGTTTATGAATTACTTTATTCAAAATCAAATCTTTTGTACAAATTAGGGATTTATGAGGAAATGATTTGGGATGAAATATTTTTATAATAAATTTTTTTCATATTTGCAGTGGCTGAGGCTGTCTTTCTACGTAAAAAATGGTATTTTTTGATGAAAGATAGATGCTTTTAGCATTCTAAAAAAACAGGATTGTTTTTTAGGAGCTAAAATATATGCTGTAACTGTTATATTGGGGGTACACCTTTGGAGATACTGAAGATACCAAAATCCTTTTATTTAAGCAAATGTATAACAGACAATAGTGGAGGGTAAAGTATGAAAATTCTCGTAACAGGCGGATCTGGTTTAGTTGGCAATGCTTTGCAAAGAGTATGTCCAGATGCAGTTTATGTAAGTTCAAAAGACTATGATTTAACAAAAGAGGCTGAAGTTAAAGCGATGTTTGAAAAATATAGGCCAGAACAGGTCATACATTTAGCCGCAAAAGTTGGAGGCATCACGGACAACATAAACCATCCTGCTGAATACATCTATCAAAATGCATTAATAAATAGTTATGTTATTCATTATCTATATAAAGAACTTATTACTGGACTGGTTTAAAGAGGAAAGGATATGAACAGAGAAGATTTAATACGGTTTGAAGAAGAAATAAAACAGCTGTTTCTTGATAAAAAAATAGGGGCTCCTGTTCATTTATCAGTAGGCAGTGAGACTCCGCTTATAAAAATATTTAAGAATGTAAAAAAAGGTGACTGGGTGTTTTCAACACACAGAAGCCATTATCATGCACTCCTTAAAGGTGTAGGCAGGGAATGGTTAAAGAAAGAGATACTTCAGAAAAGAAGCATACACATATGCAACAAAGAACATAAATTCTTCACATCAGCTATAATGAGCGGTATTTTGCCAATTGCAGTTGGTGTAGCCATGGCTTTAAAGAGAAAAAGATCAAAAAATAAGGTATGGGCATTTGTTGGTGATATGACTGCTGAAATGGGAATGTTCAATGAATGCACGAAATACGCATCAAGACACAATTTGCCAATCGTGTTTGTCGTTGAGGATAACAGGCTGAGTGTTAACACACCAACTCAAGAAGTATGGGGCAAAAGCAAAACCAAGCCCAAAATTATAAGGTACAAATACAAGAGGAAATACCCACATCAAGGCTGTGGGGCATGGGTGGTGTTCTAATGACCTATAAAGATGAACTGACGAAGGCCATGAAGTTACTTGCCAAGGATAAAAAAGTTATATTTCTGGGACAGAACATAGTTTATTCAGGCAGTATCATGTCTTCATCGCTCAAGGATGTACCGAATTCGAAGAAGATAGAGCTCCCGTTGATCGAGGATGCGCAGATGGGGATGTCAATAGGATTATCATTAGAGGGACATATACCAGTTTCAATCTATCCTAGAATAGATTTTTTAATAATAGCCACAAATCAATTGGTGAATCATTTGGACAAGATAGAGGAAATGTCTTGTGGGCAATTTAAACCTAAGGTGATTATAAGAACAGCAATTGGTAGTACCAAGCCACTTTATCCTGGATTACAGCATTGCTCAGATTACACAGAAGGGCTTAAGCATATGTTAAAGAATGTAGAAGTTATAAAATTAACTCGCAGCAAAGAGATATTTCCGGCATATAAACATGCTTTGGAGAGAAAGGATGAAAAATCTACTTTGTTAATAGAAGTAGCAGATTTATATGGGGAAAAGTAATATGAGAACTGATAATGTTAGGAGTTGAAATCATATGCAAGAGTTTAAAAATGTATTAATTACTGGGATTAGCGGATCTGGAGGGAGTTATTTAGCAGAGTATATTGTAAATAATCATCCAGAGGTGGAAGTCCATGGAATATCTCGATGGCATAGCACCAGTTCTAATGAAAATTTAAAATCAATCGCAGAGAAAATTACTGTTCATGAATGTGATCTTAATGACTTTGGATCTGTTCTTTCCGTTCTTAAAAAAATCAAACCAGATATTATATTCCATCTTGCAGCATATGCAAATGTTCGAGCATCTTTTATAACCCCTTGTTCTGTATTAAGTAATAATATAATAGGAACATGCAACCTATTTGAAGCAGTAAGATTAGCTGAGATTGACCCAACAATATTACTTGCTAGCACCTCAGAAGTCTATGGCCAAGTGGATCCAAAAAATGTACCTATAAAAGAAAATACATCACTTAGACCATCTAATCCATACGCTGTTTCTAAGGTATCTCAGGATCTTTTAGGTTTTACATATTTTAGAAGCTATGGTATGAAAATAATTAGAACCCGTATGTTTACTTATTTAAATCCAAGAAGAAGGGATTTATTTGCTACATCTTTTACTATACAGGCAGTGAGAATAGAACGAGGTTTACAAAAAGTTCTTCTTCATGGAAATCTTGATTCAACCCGAACTCTTATAGACGTTAGAGACGCTATGGAATCTTACTGGGTAGCAACGATACGTTGCAAACCTGGCGAAGTTTATAATATTGGTGGTACAACGATTATAAGTGTAGGAGAATTCTTAGAAATTTTAAAGAAACATAGTAAGGTTCCAATCCCATCTCGAGTTGATCCAAAACTTCTTCGCCCAGCAGATGTAACACTTCAAATACCCTGTATCGATAAATTTACTCAAGCAACAGGATGGAAACCTAAATATAGTTTTGAGGAGAGTGTGGAATATATGCTCAGCTATTGGAGGAGTAGAATAAATGGGGATGATAAAATATGAAAATTCTTGTGACTGGTGGAGCAGGTTATATAGGATCCATTATGGTTCCAAAACTACTTGAAAAAGGTCATGAAGTAATAGTTGTAGATAACTTTATGTATAATCAGACCTCATTGTTAGACTGCTGTCAGAATAAGGAATTAACTATTATCCGTGGAGATGTGAGGGATAAAAAATTAATTTCTACGTGCTTAAAAAAGGTTGATGCGATTTTTCCTTTAGCATGCATTGTTGGTGCACCAGCTTGCAAAAAAAATCCATCTGCTGCTCTCGAAATTAACTTTAAT
>JAHIPG010000048.1 GCA_018894775.1 Nanobdellota archaeon | reverse complement strand
CCTTAAAATATCTGATACATCCCCTTCCCTTTAAACTTTAGAATTCCTTTGTCTCTGAGGATTTGCCCGAATCGGACTGCCGGATTTTTGGGTGGGCGGAGGGGGAATAGTAGAAAATACGGGAAGTGTCCCTATCAACCTATCTTTTTGTGCGGCGAATTTTGGGGGGCGGCTGTGGTTAAGCACGTTTTTAAAAGGGATGCTTCTTAGTTGTTCTATGATATTTTGCAGGTGGCTCAAGTATCAACATCTGCTGGTCATTGGCCCTTAGAAAACACCGGGAGGATTATTCCATTTCTTTTGCAATGTAATTTTTTCCTACATTGAAATTCTGAATATAATTAATCAGCATATCAAGATTTGTAGCCTCTACAACTTCTTGAGCTTCTTGTTCGTTTTCAGCTTCTACTTCAATGTGACCAGCCAACTCAAAGTCAACATAGAATTTTGCCATTGAGCAACCTCCTTTTGAATATATTATGACATCAATCCGCCTCCACCTTCATTACCTTTCGTTTTTGCGCTTTCCCATCCAGTTTGTCCAAGAATGCTGATAGATTTAGGTGGATTAAGTTTTTTGAAGATGTTAGTTTTAGGTTTACAAACAGCTTCAAATGGACATTCTTTTAAATCTGGGAATAAGGGATTATCGCCCGAAACAAATTTTGATTTCTCAATTACTATATGTCCATCATTATCTGTGCATGGCAACCTTTTATCAATGACATACGCTTTGCTTTTTATCTTGTTTTTACGGCATATCTGACAACTCCTATTTCTTGCAGAATGCCATTTGAATGTATGATTTTCAGACTCACACTTAAATATATACAGCGATTCTTTGCAAAATTCTTTCCCGATAACCCTGTAAACCAGATAATCAATCAAACAAGGACTTTCTATGCATTCACTTGGATATTTGCGCCTCCATATTTCCCAGACCCTTCGCCATGCTTTTGCATTCATTTCATCAATTAATGTGTATTGATAGCAAAAAATATCCAGAAAGCTGCTGACCAAAACAATATCGGTTTTTAATATTCTGGCTCTTAATGCAACCTTGACTGTATTTATGTCGCTTGCAACATCAAGTTTGTCAAAATTTCTCGGATTACTCCAGACACCCAAAACAACCATATCCCTTAAAAACATGTCCGTCTTTTTGTTCCCAAAACCAGAGCCGCGATTATTTATTAAGAGGTTTCTGATTTTTTTAATATCATTCTGACAAAACGATAAAAGGTCATAAGGCTCTATATTATTATCAATCAAAAGCTGTGATGCTTTAACCGCATATTTTACCCGCTTGTCATTCTGGGAAAGGCTTGTTATCCCGATATTTTTTAAAAAATCCTCTGGATTTTGATTGATATTTTCCTTATCAAAAATACTCGGGTCATCTCTGTATATTTCAAATAGCTCTTCAAAATCTCTTGAACCTCTAAAATCCTGATTTGCAGAGAAATATCTTATTCTGCAAATCTCATCTGGTATTAATGAATGAGTATTGTACAGTTCATAAAAAGGTTGTCTGCCATGTTTTACAAATATCTTATGCAAAACATCAGCAACAAGAGAGCATTGCAAATCATCTATTTGAGGATTTAGTATGTCTTTGTGATACCTTTCCCAGAACTTATGGAATTCAGAAAAATATGCAAACTCGTCATCTAAAATGGTGGTATGACCAATGCTGTCGTAGTTGGTGTAAAAATATTCGTTAATCTTTGAGATGATAAACCTAACCTCATCAAGTGTTAGGTCTTTTGATAATGAAATATTGGACTTACTTAATAATGTTTTAAAGAACAAACTGAAGCTATTCATAAGGAAAATCCAAACATCCTTTCCATTTCTTTTTGATACTTTTTTTCTAATTGTACAGCTTTTCTTATTTTCTTTGTCGCTTCAGAGTCCTTTTTCTTCTTCATTACCACATCAATGTATTTAAGTCCTATTCTTTTAGCTAACCTCAATCTGTGTTGTCCATCCAGTATAAAATAGTTTTCATTCATAAAGATTGGTTCCCATGCGTCTTTATAGAAGTTATTAATCATATATGTAACTTCATCTTCATTTACTTCGTTTGGATAATCCAATAATGATTTATCAACTTTAATCTTCTTAACGGGGACTCTGTTTATCTGCACCCAGTCAAATAAATCATCTGCCTTTGAGAGCATGAGGCATGTATCTTGCCAATCAATAGCAGGTATATAATCCCTTTGTGGAAACCCCATTATTTTCATTTATTGCTCACTCTTCTTTCTTCTTATAAACCAATAAATATTGATGTGCAACTTGTAAGCCAGACATTTCTTCTTGTAAAACATTCTTATCGCTCTCTGTAGTGGTAATAACTATTATCTCTTT
>JAHIPG010000047.1 GCA_018894775.1 Nanobdellota archaeon | reverse complement strand
CAATATCAGGAATTGTGGCATTGATCCATGACGTATTGATCATCTTAGCTTTCTGCGCTATTTTCCGTTTAGAAATTAATACAGAAATTATTGCTTTTGGTTTTTTGTGTTTATCAATATCAAATAATCTTTGCTTTATACTTTCCCATTCTTTCTGCCCCACCTCTCCTTTTTTATTTGAATGTATTTCCAAAATATCTTCATAAGATAATCCTTCTTGCATTAGAAACTGACTAACTATAGGAACAACACTTGTATCTTCACACATAACAAGCATCTTAGGATATTTATTGGGGCCAAATGTAGAGAAACCTTCCTCTAAAATTTTCAGTTTTGTAAGCCCTGCCCTTAGCATCACTCTTTGACCGTCAGATAAAGTTAAGGTTTTTCCTTCTCTTTCTGCTTTGAATTCTAAAGGCAATGCCGTTATTTCTTTTCTTTTATCAATTGCCACTGTTTTAACTAATCCTTCTTTGATTGCAGTAACCAATTCAAAATTAGTAATAATATGCGGAAAAAAATGTCTTGCTCTCTTTTGACCAGAACCTGTTACCGCGTAGGGTGTAGCTGAGAAATCTACTTGAATAAATTGATTCTTTTTGTCCCCTTTTATTTGTAATAATGCTTCCTGCCATTTCTTCTCAAAAACCTCATCTGCTGTTTTCCATTCTCCTAAATGATGAGCTTCATCATTGAAAACCATCAATCCAGGAAGTTTTGATAAGAATTCAACCTCTTTCCCTCTTAAAAATTTGGTATCTAATTGGTCTAATGAATGTCCTGCAGTTGTTCCAGGGGTGATAGGTAAAAGTTCCTTAACTGTTTGAGATGGATTATCCAGAGCAGTTCCTTGATTTATTTCTTCTTCTTCACCAGCCAATAAATGCCAATTCGTTATTGCTATTAATCCATCACCAGTAACTTTTTTTCCAATTTCTTTTTTTTGAGCGACAGAACTCTGTATAAAACCAAAATTTTCTTCTCTGTAAGCTTGTGGACAAAAAAGCCCCTCAAAACTTTTAAAATCTGAAGTATCAAAATCTCTTGTTCCATCTTCCTTTCTTTTTCCAAGATAAGCATCCAATAATCTTTCATAAACAATAATTCCTGGTGCAACCAAAAGATAGTTCTTTGTGAATAACCCAGAAGGAGTTTCTTCATGTTTTGCATTGAGATATTGCCAGATTAATAATGCATGCATTATCCAGGTCTTTCCTGTGCCTGTTGCCATCTTCATGCAATACTTTGGATGATTGTATTTTTCTTTTTTCAAATCCAGCATATCCATTTCAGCCAGGAATTCTGGATAAATTGACATATACAAGTCATAAACATTTTTTACTTTCAAGATTTCATGAACATAAATTGCATTGACAATCGCCTGCCATTGCCCTTCGTGAAAATTAAAATTCCTTAAATTTGCAAACGCTCCGTTTGGATCCCAGAACCTTAATAAATCCTTAGTTATTGGAGAAACTTTTTCTATAAAACTTCCTTCCTGCCATTCTTTATTAGTCATTTTCGAGATTAATTCAGCTAATTTTAAAGGGGTAGTTCCTGTTCCTAAAGATTTTGTTTGAACCATTTTAATCAACCTTGGTTTTAATCCGCTTTAATTTTTGAATATATGTTTCAGGTAATTTACATTCAGTTGCTCCTCTAATTATTTTGTTCATATAATATTGAGATGGCAAATAAATTCCTTTTTTATTTGCAACATAGGTTATTGCTCTTATGATAGTTCCATCTTCTTTTTTTAGTTCTATTTCTCTATGTTCATACCGATTATTTTTGCATCCTTTTTTATAACCTTCAAAAGAATCTAATTTTTTGAGTTCTTCGTCTGTGATTTCAAAAACCGCTCCAAACACTTTGTCGTCTTTTTTTTCTTCTATACTTGCTACCCCACCTTTTTGTTTATCAGACTTTCTCGGAAATATTAATGTTCTATCTTCAGCATAAACAACACAACAAGGCGATAAATCAGGATTTTTTAATCTCTTTCCAATTTGAGAAAGAAGCATATTTGAACCATAAGCAAAATAAAGTACCATCTATTTTACCTCCTGAACAGCAACACTTTCAAAACCAAACACATCAACAGTTTTAACACAAACTTTTCTTTTTCCTTCTACTTTTGGAACTGTTAATTTTGCTTTTCTTTTTATTTTT
>JAHIPG010000046.1 GCA_018894775.1 Nanobdellota archaeon | reverse complement strand
AAAGAATATTATAAGGTCAAGGATCATGCCTATAATGTGCACCAGGCTATAAATAAGAAGGCAACTAAGATGTATGATGCTAAAGATATTCAGGGTTTAAAGAATTTCACAGATGATGATGTTTTGCAGATGTTCAAAGAATCTGAGAATAAAAAGAAGAGTTGGTGGAAGATTTTTTCTTAATCAAAAAGTTTTAAAAGGGTAAAGCTTTTCTTGTTTTTAGTTTTGCCCTGGTAGCTCAGTCTGGACAAATCCCAAAGATTTGGGACTTTAGAGCACTTGCTTGGTAAGCAAGAGGTCGCGGGTTCGATTCCCGCCTGGGGCTTTATACTACTGGTTCATGTCTCCAATTCAAGAAAATATGGGTTGGTGGGCAGTGAACAAGTTGTGTAATTCTCTTTCAGGGCTTTCTTATCTGTGATTCCAAGGTTGGCCCAGTGTTCTTTGCATCTTGCTTCAGGCGTCATGCCTCACCCTCTTTCAGTATCAGGGTCAGCACCTTCTCAGTTTCCCCTAAAACTTTCATGCAGGCGTTGTATGGTTTGATTTTCAGTTTTTCCGCATAGCTCTCGATATATCGGTATGAGTTTCCGAGGGTATCGTTGGGCTGTTTTCCTACAATCCTGGAAAGTGCCTGTGCCGACAGTTCTGCAACGATCTCCTGCAATGGGTCCTGTCCGCCTTTGAGCTTGCCTTTCACCTTTTCGTGGGCCGCATGTGCCAACTCGTGGAAAAATACCGATTCTTCTTTGGTGGCCAGTGCTATCTCGCTCCTTCCTGAGCTGTAATATCCGTGATAGCTGAAGCTTCCTGGGATGGCCTTGACGTTCAATCCCCATTGTTCGGCTTTTTGTATGAGCGGCAGCTCTCCCATGTCTATCTGTTCATATTCTAAAGCCTCTCCGTCTGTGTCTTCGTAACGGAATACCGGTTTGACCATGAAACCCTTAAGGACCTCTGACGTCTCGCCTTCTTCTTCGACCTTCCTGAAAAATGGTACAAGGATATGAAATGCCTTCGAGCCTTTCTTCACATACCGGTTGGCTTTGTTCCACTGCTTGTAACCCCTTCCATCATGCGTGCCGGAGAGGAACATCAAAGTCCGGTTCAGCAAACTCCATTTGGCGCTCGGAAGGTCATCCGGTACTGGCAGCATGGAGTATGCTATGGCTTCCGGTATGTCTCCGGTCTTGAACTTTTCTAGGATTGTTTCCAAAACGTTTTTTACTTTTTCATTCATTTTTTTATCCCTCCCTTTCTTGGATTTGGGGAGCCTCCCACATGATGAGATGTTCCGCGTGTTTTTAATGGTTTGGTCAGGTCGCATAGGAAACCATCCGAAAATTCTACAAACTGAAATATGAATTCGTGCAGGTAGGAGTGATGTAACAAGTAGCCGAAAAGACCATTGAGGCCCCATATTGATACTTTCTTATTCGACTAATGGTCCTGCGGTTTAATCTTTTCGGATTTTCTTTCTTTTTGTTGGAAAACTGTTATTAAGACAATGGTATTCCTTTTGTTTTATGAAGAAGCATTTTGTTGAAAGGATTAATGAACGACAAGAGAGGAATTGTAAGAGCAGGTGTGCTGATTTTGTAAGGAATAATATTGATAAGTATTCTTTGAAGGATATTGAGGATAGGTTATGCTGTTATTGTGGCAAGTCAATATTCGGTGTTAAAAGGATCCGGCGATACATAGGAAACCACCCAAACATATAAAAGAAAGTTTTAAATGTTCTGAATTCTTGGAATAAAATTGATGAAAAGAATATTTTTTTGCTTTGTTTTTGTGCTTTTAGTTTGTTCTATGGTGTTTGCTGTTTCTGGTGTGGAATGTGTGAAAAATGTGGATTGTTCTCAATCATCTTGTGAGGTTGTTAGTTCATTGTGTGAGGGAGGGTATTGTGTTTTTAGGGCTATAGGTCCGAAGAGTTGTTCTGATTTTGAATTTCCTGTTTGTGGGAATGGTTTTTGTGAAGAATCTGAGGAGTGTAAGTGTCCTGAAGATTGTCAGGATGTTAAACCTATGATTGTAAAGGCGCCACAGATTGGTTCTCCAGATATAACTATTAATCCGACGAGTTTTAGTGATTTTGAAGCTGATGTTGTTTTTGCAGTTGTGAATAAGGATCCTGAGCATAAGCTTGAAGCTTTTTTACATTGTAAATTGCCTGGTAATGTTGAAGTAAGTCAGACGGAGGGGGTGGATTATCTTAAAGGGTTTGTTGTGAGTGAGAATTTTATTTTGGATTCTGCTCCAGGAATTCATAGTATGAGTTTTGGTCTTAGAAGTTTAGATTATGGTGTAAAATCCATAGTTTGTAATATTAATTATGTATATTTT
>JAHIPG010000045.1 GCA_018894775.1 Nanobdellota archaeon | reverse complement strand
TTTGTTTAGGTTTAGGCATCGTGGGGTTCCTCCCCACCCCCTAAACCTTAATTAGAAGGATTCTTTATTTATTTTGCGACAAACTCCATATGATGGCTTTGCACATAACAAAAATTTGTCAATATCATAATACTCGCATATCCTCAGCCTTTACAGGCTGTCCGACTATCAAGCGCTGGCATAAACTACAAACAATTTTTTTATCTCAAAGCTGATATCTTTCTTGATTTTCTCTATCTTTTCTAACTTTTTTCTCCAAATTTTATGTAAGTTGCTCGCAATACTCATCAGATTGAACTCTGTTTTTACGGTTTCTAAGCTTCTTGTCAGAAATGTAATTAAGCCCTTATTCTCCCTAAAATCACCAAATACAAATTCAACTATCTGCTTGCGTAGCTTGTAAGTATCTTTCGCTTCTTGTGTCTGCATCTTCTTTTTCATCTGTTCCCTTTCTTCCTCAAAAGGGTACATCTTGACGGTTCTTATTCCATCTTTTCTCTTAGTACAATACTTTTGTTTTGGACACGTTTTGCAGTCTACGCCATTATAATGCTTAATGTTTTTATTCTTCTTCTTATCAAAGACTTCTTTCTGAAAAACTAACGATTTGCCTTCAGGGCAAATATATTCATCCTTACCTTTATCATACACGAAGTTACTTTTATCATAAGGCTTATCTGATTTTTCTTTTTGGCAGGCAGTATATGCATCGATATTTAAGCCATTCAAGAAATCAATATTAGATCCCTCAAAGTAACCATTATCAAAACTCCATTTTACATCTTTAGGAATCCCTTTCAGGTTCTCTTCAGCCTGGGAAACTTGAGGTTTTAATTGTCTAGTATCATGGGATTCGTTGCAAACATCGTTTGCAATAATAAATCCATTTTTTTCCGTTGTAATCTGAGGATTATATGAGAATTCAATCTTGCCTTTCTTTGAAGGCATGAACCTGCTTTCGGGGTCAGTTGTATTTACTTTATCTAAATCATTTTCTACCAATTCTTCTCCTGCTTTTTTAAGACAGTCTTGTAATCCTAACTTAAACAACCCTCCTTTTTCTTTGAGTTTATCCATATAATGCCCAACGGCTTTTCGCATCTTCTTTTTGCTTGATTTTGGAAGCTGATCACTGCCCCTTATGTCTTTAAAGAAATCATCTTCAAGTGAATCCTGCTTAGCCCACTCTTCCAATTCATTGTCAACAAAATTCATTAAGAATGCCAGCTCTTCTTTTGAAAGCACTTTCCTGTTTGAAGCATTTGCTTTTAGCTTAGTGCCATCTGTTGCTAAGTTGGATAAATCCAACATGCCCTCGCTTTTAGCTAAAGTGACAGTATGCTGAAATGCTTTTTTCACAATTGTTGGGTTGCTCTTTCGAAAATCACTTATTGTCCTAAAGTCAGGGCATAGTTTTTCTGACAAGTACATGTATACAATATTTTCTCTTGCATTTCTTGCTAACCTTCTTGATGATCGAACTTTATCAAGAACCCCCATAACAAGCAGTTTTAGAATTACTTTAGGATGATATGCTGGATGGCCTGCACCAGAATATTTAATGTCAAATGATGAGAAATCCTGCTCGTCAATGAAGCTCTCAATTAACAAACAAACATGGTCTTCTGGTATAAGGTCAGAAAGACTTGGGGGCAGTAGCCAGTTTTGGTTTTTGAATGATTTGATGTAAGCCATGTAGAATCACCTCGTTTTTAATGATTTTATAGACGAGAAAGTATATAAATCTTTCTATCTCTCGGCGAGAGATAAAATTAGAGAATCTGTAATTGTCGGACAGCCTGTTTAGGCTGAGGATAGGCGAGCATTATAGATAATTAGCCGATTTTTGTTATCCAGAAACTACTAGAAATAGGAAACCAATTATCATTTACTTATAATCTCATAAAAATGTGAGAAAACAACGAGAATCGTTGTTTCCGACTGTTTATGAATAAAAATAAAATGTCCAGTATAAACGCGATAGCACATATGAGAAATGGATTATAAACCCTAACAAGCTCTCCGAAGAGAGCTCGCCAGGGAAAAAGAGGTGATGAATATGGGAAGCTTTTCGCATATTTAAATGTTTCGATTAATTCAC
>JAHIPG010000044.1 GCA_018894775.1 Nanobdellota archaeon | reverse complement strand
TATACCAGTTTTTCGTTTACAATCTGCTACATGTAAATATGGTGGTAAATCAAGACCCTAATAGCAAAAGACGTGATTGAATAGATCGTCGATTGTGGCGTAAATTTGAGAGCCTGGCGCTATACCTGGCCAATAAACGAGGTTATCATCTCACCGAAAAATTACCTGTCGGTGGACGCAAATGATTTGACAATGATCTAATTTGTGGTTTACTTTACTTGTCAACAGCCATTTGAACCCCTTGCACATCAACGATATCTGTAACCGTATCGATTTTGGGCTATTGGCAAGGTATCTTGACATCAGGTGCTCGTATAATCCGATTTTCATCAGGATAATAATAATTTTGTCTCTGGACAATAAGAATCAATTCAATTAACCAAAAGGATTGATTGCTGGCGCACTAATTCAATTTAGAAAGGAGGGGGAAATGTGCTTTTTCGATTGGTTAAAAGACAAAGAGAATACGATAAAACGCTTTGGTGATTTTATTTCAATCATTGCTTCATGTGCCGCTATTATTCTACTTGTGATCACTATATTTCAAATCTCTAATGCTGCTGACAATTTAAAAGCAAACACAATTTACAATATAGCAAAAGATGGACGTGAGTTAAGCGCACAAATTTCTGAAATGATAAAAAGCAATAACGTCAAATATGGATATGTTTTTAATTATGTACATTCTGTATGGCATCAAAAGAGGCTCGGCACTCTGGATTATCGGATGTGGACACCCATCGAGAACGAGACATGTCTATTTTTAGCACAGAACCCCAACGCAATTTCTTATTGGAATGATGATACAAGAAAACTTTTTGATCCCAAATTTGTGGAATACATCAAGAAAGTTGGAGAAAGACCAGAGTGTAAAACCAAGAAAGGAGGATAATCATGAAGCGGCTATGCTTAATTTTTTTATTGTTTTTAGTTCTAACTCCGTCAACATCGTTTGGGGGATCGTTTTATAACCCTGATCCCGAAGATCTGAGAAAAAAAGGGCAAGAGGCAGCCGAAAAACTGAATGCGTCGCTTGTTAACTTTTACCAAATGTTAAAAAATATTGAAGGTAATAATTTCGATGTTGCTAAGCAGAAAAAGGAGGCCTTCGATACCTCATTAAAAAAAGACGTACTGCCTATATTTAAGGAGATTGTCCAAAAAGCCACTGATAAGAAACTTAGTTTTAAGCTTACTCAAAAATTACATCGGGATCTCGAATGGATTAAAAAGGAGTATTATAAGAATCAAGTAATTGATACACAAAAAAAACTAACTGAACTTCCTGTCACTCTGATAGGACATTTATTGGAAAAATCAGCAAAATTTGAAATAAGTCCGGAGGAGATAGACTTTTTCACAAAATTAAGAAGTTTGATTATGGTAACCTTAGACGTTCAGTGGGTCGGTTTAATAGTTTCTGAGTTATGGACTGTTGCGGTTTATGAATAATACCTTCACCTTGATAACTTGTAGTTATTGGTGCATGGAAATCGAAAAATTCTTAATCTGTGAGCACGAGTGTCAGGTTTAACTGCTATGTATATGGCATTTTGAAGTTGGTTCAAAAGTTGTGATATCGAACTATTTAAATCGAGCTGTCAATCTTACTCCCTCTTGTTAAATCCATCAAACCTATAGATATAGATACCATATTGACATCATGGAAAATGAGGGGTATCTGATAAGCAGGGAAGTTGAGTATGATGACGCGATTGACCCGCCTGTGGTGAGGTTTTTGGGTTGATTAAAGGAGGGAGCCTGCCCTAAGAAAGGCTCCCATTTAGAGGTTAATTATCCAACAGTCCAGATATCGGCCTGAATTCCCAGCTGGTTTAAATGCAACTGAGCTGAGGCTTCTGAGGTTTTAGGGACAACCACGATGAATGCCTTATCATGTTGTTTTGCATTTGCAGAGAATAGATTCCACTGATCTTCAGTGTGCTGATCGGAAATGGAATCCTCTGTCTCCACCTCAAACAAGCAATTTGTTCCATTCTTATTGCCTGTCAAGTCGGGTATATGTCCCTTTTTAGTTTCCTCCCAATATATGCGTGTAGGTTGTGAAAGCCCATCAAGGTCGGCTCGCACATCGCTATACCCCTTGGACAATAAATGATTGTAAACGTCTATGACCATTTGGTCATGTGTTGTTTGTGATGTTCTTTTTGTCATGTTTAATCTCCAATTCTAGATAGGAACTCATCTGTAAGTTAAGCTCCAAGATAAAAATTGACGCCTTCACTGACATAACTCACCGATGCCGGGAGTCTTGGCAGTAACCTTAACCAATTGAATATATGTGGAAATTTAGTTTAAGTGAACATCGGGGACACC
>JAHIPG010000043.1 GCA_018894775.1 Nanobdellota archaeon | reverse complement strand
CTATTATTTATAGAAAGACAAAACTATTGATATGCATTTTTTTGTCTTTCTCTAAAATAAGATAAAAAAAAGAAAAAAATTATTCTTTCTTCTTCATAACAAAATAAGAGATTATCGCAATTACTGCAATTATTCCTATAATCCACCATAACCATGGATTTGCCTTATCTTCTTTTATAATCTGCTTCTGGCCATCATCTTCTGTTTCTGGTGTCTCTTCTATTATTTCTTTAGGCACTTCTTTAGGAATCAATGGTGTAACTGCTCCTACTGTACTGGAAGTTATAGAGGCAAGCTTAGCTTTTACTGTATATGATGCCTCTAGGCTGTCTCCTTTCTTAACATCAGTAAATGACCATCTTACTATAGGATCATCCTGAAGTATCTCTGGTTGTGTCCCAAAAAGAAGATCTGCCACGCTGTTTGCCACATCTTTAGGTATAATCTCAACTATCTCTACCAGTTTGCTGTCTTCCTCTGCAACATATGATAAAGTTATAACCGACCTATAAACCTTCTCGCCTGTTGTAGGATTGCTTACCTCATACACAACAAGGTTCACGGTTATCGTGACGCCTCTTGATACTCCGCTTTCTATTGCTGCTTTTATATTCTCTAAGACTCGTTTCGCTTCTCCTGTTGCGCTTGCAATAGCCTTATTTATTGCTGCTGTTGAAGACACTGCCAATGTTGATTTGGATTCTCCCACATTCTTGACATCTGTGAATCCTGCAGGTGCTCCCAATGAAGCTGCTGAAGGTAAAGTTGTAGAAGTTGTTGAAGGAGCAGCTGTTGTTCCTCCTGATGAGCTTCCTCCACCTGATGGAGGAACTGTCTCAACAACATTCTGTACAGTGACTGTTGAAGATGAGCTTGTCTGATATGTCCTCTTCTTTCCTGCACCATCATCTGCCAGAGCGCTGAAGCTTATTGAATAAGCAGTATTGGCTGTTACAGCAGGAGTTGTCCATGTTATATTATATGCTAATTCACTGTAAGGAGATGCGCTGTATCCATATCCTGAAGTATATCCATAGCCATAACCCGAATTTCCGCCATAGAATGTAGCATTCGAGTAATCCGTAACACCATTAGAATAATCATATCCATAACCATAACCATAGTTTGTACCAGTTGAATAATTAAGTGCATTCAATACATTTATGCTTATTCCAGAGCAGGTTGTAAGAGTTGTTCCTGCTGTATCAAATGTACAGTTATAATTTGACAATCCCGCTGCATTTGTTAATGTAAGAGTTAAGTTCTGGACAGGTATTCTTTCTCCTGCCTCAATATCCACCTGGACAAGGAAACTTACTGTAGAAGACTCATTTGGGGTTGTACTCGTAAAATTAGTTATCTGAACCTGCACAGCGCTTACCGGTCCCGATAGGATAAGCATAGTTATTATACCTAATGTAAGAACTAGGCTGATTACTTTTTTTTTCATCCCTTTTTTATTCATTTTAAATGGCCTCCTAAGATAAATTAAGATAAATATGATTACTTAAGGAAAATTTAAATAATTACATATATAAATATATCGGTTGAGAACACTATATTTCGACTTTCCCATGAATATTATAGCAGATTATATCCAAACAACTTATTCTTTCATGTCAAGAACCACCGGTCACAAACCGGTGGCATGGCGGTACCTGTGTCACCTCCACGTGGTTCTTGAGCATGCTCAAAAATGTGAGCATTTTTGGCAAACCAGAAATCACAAAGTGATTTCTAAGTTCACCAGCATTCCACCAGTCACAGACTAGTGGAATACTCAGTGTTTAAACCACTATAAAATAGTAAAACTTATATATCTTAGAACAAAAACTATTTTTATGGGGGAAAAGAAAAGAGACTGGAAAAATACAGTTATTATGCTGCTGATTATTACTTCAATTATTCTCTCAATCCTGCTATTAATTGTAAATATGGATATAAAAGAGATTATCAAAAAACAACCAATAGCTCCTGAAAAAGGAATAGTTTCTTATTGGTCTTTCGACAAAAACACAATAGAAAACAATACTATCAAAGATCTAAGGGGCCAAAATAATGCAAAAAATTTTGGAGCTGATTTCACAGAAAAAGGAAGATATTATGGAGCATTCAACTTTGACGATAATAAAGATTATATTGACTGCGGGAATGACCCTAGCTTAAACATTATCAACAACATCACAATCAGCATATGGGTAAAATTTAGTGAATTGACTAAGAACAAAGAAATGATAAACAACAATCTATTTTCTCTTTTTCACAGCAGTGAAGAGAGTGGAAATAAGATATATTTCTTATATAAAGTGAACATACCTAAAAATGCTGAGAAAAGATATAGCTGCGATTCTGAAATAGACAGCATGACAGGCGTAAAAACTGAAACAGAACCAAGGATGAATAGGTGGTATAATAT
>JAHIPG010000004.1 GCA_018894775.1 Nanobdellota archaeon | reverse complement strand
TACCTTGAGTATTCAGAAGAACCACATATGTCCCTTTTAATCTTCCTTTATCTGCGTATTTTGTAGAAGTAAATATTGTTAATATTTTATCATTAAGGCTATAGCCTTTTTCACGATAATCATGAGCTCTAAGCAAAATCTTCTTTCCGATCATTCTCATTTTATTGCTAAAATAAGGTTCTCCATAGGCAAGAAACATTTCATTACCTCCTCTGTTGTACCCAACAAATCCTTCAAGACCCATTTTCATTTTGCCATCTTGAATATTATCATTCCAAACAGTTTGTAATATCGTCTTATTAGTCTTATAGTCCAATATGCCTTTTGGTAATGAATCCAGTTCATCAAGAGAGTTTATATCTGGAATCCCCCCATGTAAAGCAAGGATACCATTTTCTGTTGCGGCTACATAAGGTAGATTAGAAAATACTTCTTTAAAATTATCAAGTAATATCCCTTCTCTGTCTATTGGATAAAGTTCTGTTTCAAATCCATATTTTTGGAATATTCTTTCAAATTCATGGTTTCCTCTTAGCATTACTATTCTGTCAGGATTATTTTTTTTATTTCTAAGGATGTAGGATATGTTTTTGATAGAGCCTTGATGTATCGGAGCTCTATCTACATAATCACCTAAAAAAACTAAACTATGTGTCTCCAAATATTTTTCTACCACTTTTTGTGTTGTTTTTACATCTCCATGAGTATCTCCTATGAATACTATTGGCCTATCAGATTTTAATAATTGATAATTAGGTTCTTCTTTTAGAATTTCATTTACTTCTTGCAATAATGAAACTAAAGTTGGCACATCCTCTTTTAAAATTTCTTTTTCTAAAGATAGGTAAAAATTTTTGTTTTTCATCACTATATTGAAATGCATTTTTTGAAAGTTTATAAGATTTTCCGTCCACGTATTTGTAAGGGTTATTCAACACGTAGAACTACCTAGATATCAAAATAACTCTGGATGAAAAATCAGGAAATAGCTCAGATATTCTACAACATAGCAGACCCTTATGCATTAACGGTACCTGACACCCAAATATCCCAGAATTCTCCAACAAAACCAGTAATCCAAAAATCTCCTAACTTGCATTCCTAGTACCTATTTTCACTTGCATTAACAGGACTTTTTACATTCATTTTCGAGACCTAAACCTTATTCTTCAGCCGGAAATCCTTCACAAAATCCGAGCGAAATAATTTATACCATTTGATATATTAGGCATAGAATGAAAAAGCTAACAACCTCAAAAAATAAATATACAGAATTGATAAAAAAGATTTCAAAACTTGTTGATAGATCAAGAAAAGAATTAATCCAAAACATAAATACCAAGATAGTATATACATACTGGAACATAGGGAAATATATTATTGACTATGAGCAGCGAGGCAAGGAAAGGGCTGATTACGGTTCTGAACTTATAAAAACATTATCAAAAGAACTTTCATCAAGGCTGGGAAAAGGCTTTTCACAAAGAAATTTAAGAGACATGAGGCGTATGTATCTAGTTTATCCAAAATGGCAGACAGTGTCTGCCAAATTAGGCTGGAGCCATTACTGCATATTATTATCTATTGAAGATGAAACGAAAAGAAAGTTTTACGAAAATGAAGCTGTAAATAATTCATATTCTTTTAGAGAACTAAAAAGACAGGAAAACTCAGCCTTATATGAAAGGTTAGCATTAAGCAAGGATAAGAAAGGCGTTTTAGAGCTTTCAAAAAAAGGGCAGAGTATTGAACGTCCAGAAGATATTATTAAAGACCCTTATATTTTAGAATTTCTGAAACTTCCTGAATCTGAAAAATTTTCTTTAACTATCTTCATAGCATATAGAAATTTTTCTGGGTTCAAAATATTTTAATCCATAACCATTTAATATCTTTACTATACATTCCATATTATCTTCTTTTGCTGAGAACATAAGTATGTTTGGGAGTAAATAAGCAAAGAAATTATCTCCTAAAAAACCATAGCTGATACATAAATCATTATCATAAAATAAGCCTTTATCGTCAGCTAGAAGAAGTAAGTTTTTCTTTATCTCATCTAAGCCCATCTTAAAAAATTCTTTGATTATTCCATCATATGTTTTTACAACTATCATATCTCCTTTAACAAATTTAAAGAATGCTTCGACAATTGTTCTATGATCCTGTTCTTCTCCTAAAAAATCCTTTGTTTCAAAGTAATGCGTAAATCCAAATGCTTTCTCAACCTGTTTGGTGTTTTCCCCTATAAATTTATTTAATTCCATCTTTCAATAAGACCTTATATACTTTGTATTTTGATTCCCTTACCCTATTTTTGTATACCTT
>JAHIPG010000042.1 GCA_018894775.1 Nanobdellota archaeon | reverse complement strand
ATTGGGGTTATCAAGCATGATGTTGCTAACTTTACAGGTTATCATATGAAGGGGGGTAAGATTATTGTAAAGGGTAACGCTGGCAAGTGGACTGCTATTGGTATGAGGGACGGCAAGATGGTTATTAAGGGTGATGTTACTGGCGAACTAGGTACACAGATGATTGCTGGTGAGATTTATGTTTCAGGTAAGGTGAAGAAGCTTTACAGGGATTGTAGGTACGCAACTATTTATGAACAGGGGGTTAGGAAAATTTGGCCTAAAGATGAAGATTCCTAGAAGTTTTCGGATGAAGAAGAACTTGGATGAGCATATCAGGAAGTTGTTAGAGGATAGACCTAAACCTGATTATGATCCTTTGGCTGTTAAGGCTATTATAGATAATGGTAGAAAATTCTCAGAGGAGGATCGTAATACTATTTTCTTTGACCAGAAATATCTGGTTGGAACGAAGCTGGCAAATGAGATCTCTTATACTAAAGAGGATTTGAGAATTGCTAGCGGTAATCTTGAACTAAAATATTTAGATAAGTACAATGAGGTAGTTCAGAATTGTATGACCTACCTGCAGGTAGCAGAGTATAATCTTGGGTTGTATCTTTCTGCATTGACCAATAAGATTTTGGCTAAGGAAGAGATTATAGTTCTTGAGCCTAATTTCCTTTACGGATGTATGGGTGCTTATGTTGAGAAGGGCACTTTGATTATTGATTTTGATGTTGGTAATAATGCTGGTTTTTGTATGCTCGGAGGCAATGTTATCGTAAGAGGTAATGCAGATGATAGCGCTGGTTGTAACATGACAGACGGAGAATTGATCATTGAAGGTTGTTTGGGAAATAATACTGGTACGAGTATGGAAGGTGGCATAATCCGTGTTTCAGGCAATATCAAAAGTATTGCTTCTAATTATAAGAATGGTATAATAATCCAGGGGGAGGAATTTTTGAGAGAATGAAACTTCCTAAAAGTTTCCGGCCGGAGAAAGATTTGGATAGTAAAATTGAAGATTTTCTGGATTCAGAATCTTTAGTCTATGATCCTAGGGTGGTTGCTGCTTTGTTAGATATTAGTGAAGAGTTTTTAGAACAGGCATGTGATGATTATGATGGATTTTATGATATTGGTGTAGGATTGGTAAGAGGGTTGAAGTATGGTTTGAAAGATGTGGAAGAGTTGAGTAAAAGGATAAAATATGGGCAAAGCAAGCTTTTAGGAATATATCTTTCAGTCTTGGTCAATAAAAAAATAAAGGAAAAAGATACTGTCACATTCACTTTGGAAGAAGAGCTTGATAGTGTAGGGCTGTATCTGCAGAAAGGAACACTCATAATCAAAGGAAATACGAATAACAATACAGGATTTTACATGGAAGGCGGTAAGATAGTTGTCAAAGGAAATGTGAATAACTTCACAGGATTTTACATGGTTGGTGGGGGGTTGGTGGTTGAAGGTAACGCGAATGACTTCACAGGATGTTATATGGGGAGGGGGGAGTTAATAGTTGAAGGAAACGCAAATGGATTCACAGGTTCTGGTATGGAAGGTGGTAGGTTGGTTGTTGAAGGGGAGATAAGGGGTATAAGTGACTATTTTAGTAAGGGTGCTATAATTGAGGGTGATAAGGTTAGGAGGGATTGCTGACGGATGAAATTTCCTTATACTTTCCGGCCGGAGAAAAATCTTGAGGATAAGACTCAGCAATTGATAGATGAGCCTAAGATTAAGAAAAATTTAAGTCAGCTTGTTAAGCAGGAATACTTAGATGAGCTTATACATGAAATAGATGAGTCTATTAAACATATTGATTATGATATTGTGTTTTCTTTGAGCAGTATTTATGATAAGGTTGATTGGCTTATTGGTGAAGCTGGTTATGAGGAGGTCCCTTCTGCTAATGATAAGGTTAAGTATTGGGCTTGCGATGATCCTTTGAATAATTCCTTAAAGTATATGCTTATCCAGAAGGATTTTAATATAGGTGCAAGGCATTACGATTTTGCAATGTTTGAGAAGAGTAAGTTTGAACAGGTTCATAACAAGATTAATGATTATTACAAGTGGGAGTATTATGTTGAGAATGATTATCAGATAAACACCGATCTTTTCAAGCCTTGTGGCAGGATAGGTAAGACTATAGGTACACTAGGTGGTTATATTGCTTCAAATCTTGTTTCTGGTCAGCCTTTTTATTCATTTAATCCGTCATCTTTGATTTCTGCTGTTGCAGGTGGTGTTTGCGGTGGAGCCCTTATTGCGATATTGTTCCATATTCCGTTTTATTTTCTTGGTAAAAGTGTTGTGAAGAAATGTCATAAGAAAAAAGGCAAAGATCTTAATTTTTTGTGTGATATTTTTGAGACTGATAATAGGGGGGCTTTGATTAACGCGTTCACATGAAATTTCCTAAAAGTTTCCGGCCGGAGAAAAATCTTGAGGATAAGACTCAGAATCTTATAGAAGAGCCTTACATCATTGAGACAGATTCTATTGTGTTGGAAGGAGATGTTGAGGCTTTGTTAATGGATAGACGTGATTATGGTAGCACCAAGTTTGATGAGACTCTCTGTAGCTTTCTTAAGAGAGAGGATTATAAGGAGCATCCTAAAAGTTCAAAGAAACTTAGTTTTTGGAGCAAGGAAAATTATAACGATCATAATACGTTAGATGTTTTCGTAAGAGATTCTGTGCCTTATGATCTTAATCCCAATCATCGCTGTTATAGTTTCGCTAATGTTGATAATGATAGGTTTGATTTATTCCGTAGAAGGATGAGAAATAACCTTATTATCAATAAGTCATTGAATAATAAGTATACAAGGAATATTGCTGCCTGGGGGACTGCTATCACTGGGCTTGCTGCAGGAGTTTTCGGAGGGGTAAAACTTTGCGGTTGGATTTTTAATGATCCTGGTTGGATACTGTATGGTTTGAGTGCTTTTGCAGGTATGTTTGCAGGCAGCATTACTGTTGGTTTCATTCAGGATTTGGATTTGGATACTGAGATTACTAATCAGCATTATAAGCGAAGGGTTGTGCCGGTGTGTAATGAGATGTTTCATTATGAGCATGCGATAAGGAAAGCTTTTGGGGTTAAGATCCCTTAATGGAAGATGAAGATTCCTACTACATTTAGAGCAAAGAAGGATTTGGGAGAGAAGATGAATCAGCTAGTTGAAAAAGCTAATATTTTTGAAGAGAGGCCTATAATCAAGAGTTCTGATGTGAATGAAATTCTTAATACGATGTATCTTGGCAGGGCTAATTATGATAATATTGATTTGCATGAGAGGCTTTGTAATCTTTTGAAGAATACAGATTATGAAAATATATCTGATGAGCCTTATGACTATTGGTATAAGCCTGGTAAATTGGGTCTAGACCTTTTCATTACAAAAAAATGCCATTCAGATAATTATGGTGATAATTGGGAGTATGAGTTCACTACTCTTAAGCCTGAGAATTTGGATAAGTTCCGTAAAAGGGTCAAGCGTTATGATAAGATTTATGATTTTTGTAATAATAAGCATGTGAGGAGGTATTCTTTGATTGGGACTGCTGTTACAGCTATTCCTGGTGGAGGTTATAGTGTGTATCAGGCACTGGATTGTTTGCTCAATAATCCTCATTGGGTCTTTGATGGTTTAGGTATTACTCTTGGCTTGTTTGTTGGTTCTTTTGTTACAACTTTCCTGGCTGATTACGGTCTGTATCATGATATTCCTGAGTGGTATAATCTTAACAGGATACGTTCTCTTACTAGTGATATTTATACTGAAGATGAAGCTGTGAAGGAGGCTTTTGGTAGAATATGAAAATACCTAAAACATTTCGACCGGAGAAAGATTCAAAGAAAAGCTTTAATGATATTATAAAGAAAACAAAAAGGTATAAGGCTAAAAGAAAAAAGAAAGCTTTGGAGCAGATGCTTCTTGGTATTGAGAAATTTATAGATTATAGGGCAGAGGATGAAGAGAAGTATCAGTTCGCTTATTCATTGGCTAAAACTATGGATTATACTCCTGAAGATTTACAAACATTTTATTCTGTTGTTGTAAACTATGATGCGGAGATGGGCTTTTATCTTTCTGCTTTGACAAATAAGTTGTTCACCTTGTATAATGATGAACTTGTTGTTAGGCCGATAACAAAGTTTGATAGTTTATGTTCATACATGTCAGCTGGTAAGTTGGTGATAGAAGGGGATGTGAAGGATTATTTTGGTTATGAGATGGCTGGTGGAGAGGTGGTTATTGAGGGTAATGCTCTTGATTATTTTTGTGAGGATATGAAGGGTGGTAAGGTAACTATTAATGGTAGTGTGCGTAACAGTGCTGCGGATGATATGAAGAATGGTGAGATCATAATCCATGGTGATGCTTGCATGGAGCTTGGTGGAGGGATGGAAGGCGGCAGTATTACTGTTTATGGTAATATAAATGATATTGGTATGTTGAAGGAAGGTGCGACACTTTACATAGAAGGCAGTTATAACAAAGGTGATCTTTGCGATGTTATCGAAGGAACTATTTATTATAAAGGAAAGAAGGTGTGGCCAGAATGAAAATTCCTAAAACATTCAAACCGGATAAGGATTTGGAGAAGAAAATAATGCAGTTGAAGGATTATTCTAAAAAACTTCCTGAAGAGCCTACAATTCCTCATTGGACCGAAGTAGTTAATTTGATGTCTTCACGGCTTGCTTTTTATAAGGGTGAAAGAACAGAAGCATCTGATGTAAGATCAAGATATCTTTTTGAAGAGGACGGATTTATTATCGATTATATTATGCAAATTGAACCGAAGACTTTGGAGATATTGGATTCTGAAACTTATGTTTTTGATAATAATATGCTTGTATTAAGAGCAATTAATGATGAGAGTGATGCATATATTCAGAAGGGTTGGAAAGAAGAATTAGAGTCAATATACTACAGACATTTTGCTAAAGGGTTTAAGGAGGAAGAATCATGAAAATTCCTAAAACTTTCAAACCGGATAAGAACTTGGATGATAAGATCAAGTATTTGTTAGACCCTGAAGTGTTTGGGAATAGCAATGCCAGTCCGATTAGGGTTCAGAATTTGGTGATTGGTGCTGCTAAGTTTTTGTCTGAGAAGAATAAGATTTCTGCTACTACACTTGATAATTATAAACTGTCTCAAGAGATAGTCCAGGATATTGAGTATTATAAT
>JAHIPG010000041.1 GCA_018894775.1 Nanobdellota archaeon | reverse complement strand
TATCCCTAGTAACAGCCAAACTAATCAAAGAACAAACAGGAGCAACAATCGTTCTCGGAGGACTAACATACCCCAGACCTATGGTTGAATTCAAAAAATTTTTTGATACCGGATATGTAGATCACATTGTAAGAATCCATGGAGAAGCCGCATTTCTGAATATCTGTTATGGATTAGAAAAAGGCAATATCAACAAGCTAGATATACAAGGATTGTTATCTAAAGAGAAGAAAGACAAAAATTTGATTGAACCTCCCTTTTTCCCTAGACGAATGACAGATTTTTTTAGACCTAATTTTGATGGCCTACCCTTAGACCTTTACAAATACAGCCCCACAGGCAAAACAAAAGAACTCAGCTCAAAAAAAGTAGAAGTACTAATGCTTCCCTACATATTCGTAAACGGCTGTCCTAATAATTGTATCTTTTGCCCATTATCTGACTATGAAGAATATGGAATGCGAAACCCTGAATTAGTAGCTGAAGACCTCAAATATTTATCAAAAAGGTATAATACACAATATTTCTTTTTTATCAACAGTAATGTCAATCCTACATATGATTATGCAAAAAAACTAGTTAGGGAATTTAAGAAAGCAAATCTCAACATTATGTGGAATGATTGTGCAAATTTTAGGCAAATAGATACAAAACTAATCAAAGATTTAAGAGATATAGGTGCGGTTAAATTAATATATGGTTTAGAATGCCCCAGCGATAGAATCCTAAAATACATAAGAAAAGGAATAACAGTAAAAAGAGCCGAAAAAATACTCAAAATATCACATGAAGCAGGAATATGGAATGAGATTGAATTAATAGCAGGCTTACCTTATGAAAGAACAGAAGATACTCAATCATGTGTAAATTTCATAGATAAAAATAAAAACTACTTAGATTATATGTATCTCGGGAAATTTATTCTAAAAAATAGTCTTTTATACAAAAACCCCAAAAAATATGGCTTAACAAATGTATCCAATAACATAAGTAATATCTATGATATGGGGGAGTTCACAAGAAGATATGATGAGATTAATGGACTAAAGTGGGATAAAAAATATAAACAGATAAACTACTCTTTTGAAAAAGTACATGGAAAAGTTAGTTCTGTATTGAATGAAAAAGATCAAAAATATGACCCTACTAAACATATGCCCTTGCTTTTCTATCTCTATACGGTTTTAGATTCAAAACAAGAAATACGAGACCATTTCAAACAATGCTACTTTGATTATACCAGAGACGTCCCTAATAAAACTCGGGTTGGAAGATTAAAAAAATATTTAAAAGGTTATTTAAAATATTAAAGATATGAAAATTAAGTTAATACATATGCCCAGAGTACATATAGGATATGGACATAAACAAATACCTTTAGTCCCACTGGGGATTGCTACATTAAAATCTTTTCTAGAGAAACAAGGATATAAAATAGATATAGATGATTTAAACATAAAAGTAGACTATGACACAAAATACTCAAAAGATAGAGACCAAAAAGGAATCAACTTAATGCTTTTTGAAAACAGAGAAAGAATTAGAAATTATCTCAAAAGAGGAAACGACCCAGAAATAGAAGAAGAAGCAGAAAAAATACTAAAAAAAACAAACTACAAAGGATATGATATAATAGGAATGTCATTGCAAGATGAACTAATATTCTCAGTCATAGGAGTATCCCTAGTAACAGCCAAACTAATCAAAGAACAAACAGGAGCAACAATCGTTCTCGGAGGACTAACATACCCCAGACCCCGAGTAGAACACCAAAAGATTCTAAATACAGGTTATGTAGATTATATAGTTGAAGGAAAAGGAGAATATACTTTCTTAAATGTATGTCGAGGCTTAGAAAAAGGAAACTTAAATAAATTAGATATAAATGAATTATTATCAAAAGGGAATAAAGGACCGAAAACATCTAAACCCTTAGATTCTCAGAAAAAAAATATATTTCACAATTATTTAATGAATAATTAATCTAATTTTAATATACTGGCTTTCATAATAAGATAATTGAGAAATGGAACAAATATAAATTTGTTTCAAT
>JAHIPG010000040.1 GCA_018894775.1 Nanobdellota archaeon | reverse complement strand
GTGTTCCTAGTTCTTTATCTACTAATGCACATACTTTTACTTTCTTTCCTTTACCTTGAGGTAGAACTACAAATGCGTTTACATTCTCTTCTGGCTTTTTGAGATTTAATTTATGTAGATTAACAACTAGATCGAATGTTTGGCTAAATTTTCTCTTCTTGCTCGCTTCACGAGCATTTTTTATAGCGTTTAGAATGTCTTTCTTGTTCATTCGTTTGCCCTCCTACGTTACCGTAGTACGCGGGTATTGTTCAAGTATGGAATTTTGAGTGTTTATAAAGCTTACTGTTCATTTAATAGGTAAACATACAATTTTTCCATGAACATTTTTTTCTCTTCAAGTTTTTTGAATTTATAATCATATTTTTTCATTAATCTTTCAACGTCTCCTGTAAGGGAACTAAAGATGATTAGTATCTTCCCGTTTGATTTCAAATATTTCTTGGCATCTTTAAGAAATCTTTCTATTATTTCATATCCTTTTTCTCCGCCAGTAGTAGTGATAGCAGAATCTTCATCTTCTCTTTCATCCACAGGAAGATAAGGTGGATTGAAAATTATCAAATCAAATTTTCCTTTTACGTTTGAGAATAAATCTGAGACTTTTGCATTGATTCCTTTTTGTTTCACAGCTTTTACAGCCTCAGGATTAATATCAATTGCCAATACATCTTCAGATTTTTCTGCTGCTGTTATAGCTTGTATTCCTGAGCCTGTACCAACATCTAATACTTTACATTTTGCATATTTTTTTACGTATTTCTGTAATAAGAAAGAGTCTTCTGCAGGTTCGTAAATCATTTTATAACTTTGAAATATTCCTTGACTCTGCTTAGGATATTTGGAAGCATAAAGTTTTCAATCCTTTCCTGGAATATGTCTTCCAGCTCGTTGAATTCTGTGATCCTATATTGGTTGTTTACGTTTTCTATTAAGTATATGTCCCTAAGTCTTTTTAGCTGTCTTCTTATGTTCGAAGGTGCTATCCCTTTTAGTGGCAGCTTATTTTGCTTTCGTAGTTGTATTACCTGTTTGTTTATCTCTGAAGAATCTAACAGTTTCTTTTTAGGTTTTGATTCTAGCAATACTTGCAGTACATCTACTACAACATCCCTTGAGTCTCCTGGTTGTAGAAGTCCGATTGAAAGACAGAGTTTTTTTATCAGTTCTCTTTTTGGCATCTCGTAGGGTTTTTCATACCTTCTTAGGGTTATTTCTGATAAAGGTATATCTTTTACTATTGTCATTAATTAAGAAATAGTGAGTTTTGTTTATATATTTTTATATCATTCACCTATTATTTTTACAATGTATTTTCTCATTGTTTTATGTTTTCTTGGGCATGGACCATCAAATTCTTGGAACATTAGCCTTTGGTATCTTCCAAGCTCTAGTTCTCCTTTGTGTACACTCCATGATAAAGAACTTTGAGAATAACATGCTACTTTTATGTGAGCATCACAGTTTTTTGGTTCATCTTCAGGACAGTCTTTTCTTAATGATGGATCATCATGACTATACCCTGCATCATATGGTGCCTGTTTATCCAGATATTCAATTATGTCTTCTAAAGCATTAAGCTCATTCTCATTGACAATAACTCCAGTAGTTGTATGTTGTGCCTGGACTAGAACTATTCCTTCTTGTATACCTGACTCATTGATTACTTTATTGACTGAATCAGTAATATCATATATCTCATTCTTCTTTTGAGTCCTTAACTCAAGCTCTTTTCGGTATATCATTTCAACAACCCTTTACAATTTCTGAATAACTATTATTTAAAACCTTTTCGATTATCCCACTGTGTAAGATTCAAGTTTTTGAATCAGGTCTTCTATCAAATAATCTGGTGTTGATGCTCCTGCTGTAACCCCTACTTTTTCTTTATCGTCTAATATTGCCTTATCCAAATCTGAGAATTGTTCTATGTGTACTGTTTCTGTTTCCTTGCTACAAAGCTCTGCTAGTCTTCTTGTATTCCCGCTGTTATACCCTCCAAGAACAATAATTAGATCCATTTGTTTTGCAAGTTTCACAGCAGTCTTTTGTCTTTGTTCTGTTGCATTGCAAATTGTATTGTATACTTTCAGTTCATCAGCATAATCTGTTAATTTGTCTGAAAGAAGCTTGAACTTATCTTTTGACTGTGTGGTCTGTGATACTAAACCTATCTTACTATAGGATTTTAATGATTCTATATCTTCTAATTTTTCTATTACTATTGCGTTTTCAGAATTTCCTTTTATTCCTATGACTTCAGGGTGTTCTTTTTCCCCTAAGATAATTACCTGATATCCTTCTTGATCTAATTTCTTTGTAAGTTTGTGTACTTTTTTTACATAAGGGCATGTTGCATCCACGATTTTTAGCTTTAATTCTTTAAGTTCTTGTATTGTTCGTGGTGAAACACCATGGGCTCTTATGACTACTTTGCCTTTCACAATATCTTTAATATTTTCAGCGCATTTGATTCCTTTTTGTCTAAGTTTTTCAACAACTTGTGGATTATGGATAAGTGGCCCAAAGGTATAAACATCTTCTTCTCCTTCTAGTTCTGAGACTATATCCATAGCTCTTTTCACACCAAAACAGAATCCTGCACGTTCAGCTAAATAGACTTTCATCTTGTTTTTGTTTGCCATGTTTGATAGTTTTTTAAGCTTTCTGGAATTTTATCTGCGAAAGCGAATATTGTTGAACCGCTTCCTGATACTAATGAAAAAATGTTTTCTTCTGCTAATGCTTGTTTTATATGTTTTATCTCAGGATATATTTGTATTAAGCTTTCTTCGAAAGAATTGTATAAATTTTTCTTTACTTTTCCTAAATCTGTTATATTCTTCAACATTAATTTAGTCTTGCTAATTTCTTTTTTTAATTTATAATTTTGGTACATTTTTTTTGTTGATATTTCATAATCTGGTTTTATCAAAATCAAATCTGTTTTAGGCAATCTTTTGATAGGTTTTATTTGTTCTCCTTTATGTGCTGCTAAAGCGGTTCCGCCGTATAGGAAAAAGGGTGAATCCATTCCTATCTGAACAGATATTTTCTCTAGTTCTTTATTTGTAAGTTTTAAACCATAAATTTTATTCATAGCTTTCAAAGTAGTTGTTGCATTAGAACTTCCACCCCCTAATCCTGCTGCTATTGGTATATTCTTCTTTATGATAACTTCTATCCCTTGAGTATCATAGTTTTCTATCATCTTCTCTGCTGCTTTCCAGATTAAATTATTACTATCTAGAGGCATGTTTGCCTTGCTGTAGAGTTTTATCTCTCTACTTTTCTTGAAATAAAGAATGTCATGTAGTTCTATTTCCTGCACTATAGAGCTTATTCTATGATAACAGTCTGGTAATTTTCCTATTATTTCTAGTGTCAAGTTTATCTTTGCATGTGATTTAAGTTTCATTTCTAGCTTTTAGTATTAATTCTGCAAGTTTTAGGTCTTCAGGGTAAGTTATCTTTATATTTTCTCTAGAACCTTCAATTAACTTAACTTTATACCCTATTCTCTCTGCCAGGGAAACATCATCTGTTCCTGTAAAACCATCTTTATAGGCCTGCTCAAAAGCGTGCACTGCTATATCATATTTCATTCCTTGAGGAGTCTGCATTTGCCATAATTTTTTCCTTGCCAGGGTTTCTGTCACAAAATTTTTTGAATTCGTTCTTTTTATTGTATCTTTTGCTGGATAACCAATTGCTGCAGCGCCGTATTTCTTTGTTGCTTTTAGAACATCTGCTATTTCCTTTTTAGTTACAAGAGGATTTGCAGCATTATGTATTAGCACTTCTGATACTTTGTCCAGGGTTTTTAATCCTTCATAAACAGAGTCTTGTCTTGTTTTTCCTCCTTCTGTAATCTTTTTTATTTTTTTAAAGTTATATTTTTGAATTAGAGACTCTAATTTTTTTCTGTTCTCTGGTCTAGTGACTAGAACTATTTCTTTTATGTTTGCCTGTAGCTCAAATGGTTTTATTGAGTAATATATTACTGGCTTGTCTAATAATTTCAGGAATAGCTTATTCTTCTTCATTCGTTCGCTTTTACCAGCAGCAATTAAAATTGCCTGAACAGAACTGTCCATACAAAAAGGATTCATAAATTAGTTTAAATATTTTTTGAAAAAATAGGAAAAAAGTTAATCTCTTGATCCACCACCAAATAGTATGCTGAACATAACTATTATGGTCCATGCCTGCCAGTATGTTATGTAATTCAGAAACCCGTTTGTTATATCAGGCAATGTATAGTTCCATAGCCACATCAATGGTAGTGCAAGTATTAATCCTATAACCATGTACAATATGATTATTGGAATTACCAGAAATCCTATTCTGAATATTATATTTAATGCACTATCCAAGGATTTATTAAAATTCATTTTTTCACCCCTTTCTTAAGTATATGAGCCAGATTATTCCCAAGGCAAGCAATACAATTCCTGAGATTATTGTAGGATAATTATTTTCTGCCTGGGGTTTTTCTAAATGTGAAGATATTGTTTTTATAGCGTTTAGTTTTTCTTCTTCTGTAAGTTTATACATCTCTTGAAGCTGGACATCAGTGGATATTCTTTCTTTTTCCTCTTTTGTTATCTGAGTTATTGCTTGACAATTACTTTCAGTATCACATACACCAGAATCTTCTCCATAGAAGTTACAGCATACCTGATCTGTTAAACAATCATCATTGGAATCGCAGTAATCATTTGAAAAATCAATCAGATACATTCCAGTCATCCCTCTTCCTATTAATACCACCCCGAAAAATAAAAGCAGAGTAAGGGCTATCACTATCCTTCTATCATGGTTTGTTATCCTTACTCTTACCATTCTCTTAAGATATGATCTTAATAATCGCCTTTCTCCCTATTTTCACTCCTCTTGTGAATGATTTAAGGTTAGTCAATTCCAGTCCATCTAAATAAAAAGATTCCCCAACATCTATATTTTTTTTAAGTATCTCGGATCCAGTATTTATATCAAATATCACTGCCCCATCATCAACAATATCAACCAGTGCTAAATGTACTCCAGAGATCTCTAATTTTGTTCTAGTATCAAAGAGATATTCATTTGGTCCTAACTCAAAGTTTTCAATTTTTAAGATTACTTGCCCTTTAAGCTGTTCATATAATAATGTTTGTATTTCCATACCATGTGTTATGTAAGGGCTTTTTGTATCATATATTTCTACTGCGGTACCTTCTATCTCCATATCAACAACTAATACGGTTTGGAAGAAACCTATATTATTTATTTTTATTTCTCTTCCTTCAAAATAAATTGTATCTCCTTTTTTTACGATATATTCTCCTAGTCTCTCTTCAGGCTCTTCTTCAACTATCTCTTCTTCTACAACTTCTTCAACAATTTGTTCTTCTACAACTTCCTGTTTTGGAGGTTCAACTTCTTCTGCAGTTATCTTTTCTATTTCATCTTTATCACATATAGAATTATCATTTTCATCTAGGCAACAATCCTGCCCTACAAGGATGTAAGGTTGATTACAAACTACTGCACCACCAGTCATGCCACCTCCACATCCACTTAATGCTAGAATAGCCAAGACTAATAGGATACTAATTATTTTTCTCATTGTATTAAATCCTCCTCTTTTTTCATTATATAAATAGTGTGTTTTTATATTTAAATATTGTCAAAAAAACCTAAGAAACAAAATGTTTATAAATGTATCAAAAATAAATTAATTAAATCATTTATTAGGGGGTTTCAAAATGAAAAATTTAAGAAAAAAACTTTTAGCAGGTTTGTTTATAACAACAATGGCAATAGCCACGCCTTGTATAGCACAAGGTGATAATAGGAATGTTGGTGAAGTTCCTGTAATATCTGAAAGCATTTCATTTTATAATCGTGAAGATCGTATGGGTTGCGGCGAGTATGTCACTGGCAGTAAATTGGGTGAAAAAGAAGAAGTTGTAATTCATTCTCAAGAAGAGTATCAGAATATGTTAGATGAATATGAAGCGTTCTACACTTGTGAATGGGGAAAAGAAGCACCTAAAATTGATTTTTCACAAAAAACACTACTTGGAAAATACGCACAGGGAGTTGGGTGTTCAATTGATTTTAAAAGAAATGTTCACAGAGATGATACAAATAAAAAAATAATTTATTCCATAGATGTTCTTCAAGAAGGCAGATGTGATATGTTAGGAGAGAGTATGAACTGGGTATTGATTCCAAAGATACCCTCAGACTATGAGGCCGAGTTCAAAGTTAAAAAAATTAGAAAATAATAAAACCCTTCATTAACAGATATGGTATGGCTAAGATAATAAAATTCTTTTTTGGTATCTTAATACCATCT
>JAHIPG010000039.1 GCA_018894775.1 Nanobdellota archaeon | reverse complement strand
CAAACAAATCTTCTTCTCTAGCCTCCAGAGAATTGATTTTATCTGACCAGCTTCCCGTAATCGGATATGGCAGGTAGCTATCCCTATCAACTATTCTTCTCAGCAACAGTACCAACTCTTCAATATTAGGGCTGTGAATGAAGTTCTTTTGTTTACAAGACTTCCAGGTGCTATGGTAAGACAGGCAAGACATTAAAAAATCTAACGCTTCTTTTCTCGGACCATCTGTATACTTTACTTGTAAATCAGACAGCATCTGGGAAGAAGTATAGCAGCCCGCTTCTTGGGTGGCGCCTGCTCCAAAGAAAAATATACACTTCTTCAATATTTCGCTAATAGAAGTACTCATATAAACCAAGCTGTTGTTTGAGAAACTTCGTTTTCTGGAATGGCATGATTTTCAAATTTTGAAGCAAAATCAGCAATCAGCTTTGCATATTTTACAGTTACAGGATGACTTTGCTGGCGAATCGATTTCCAGTAGATTCTTGAGAATTCATAAACCTGGTCGATCAATTGAATTTGAGTTTTCTCATCAAGATAAACCCCTTGTGCATGATGAATTCTGACCTTTATAGGATACTCATCAATCACATAACCGGCAGGCCTGTCCTCATACCTGGAATTATTAAATAGTAAGTAGGTATTATCTCTCTTTCTAAGGCGAATAACTGTTCCACTTTTCGGCATTCCCATTTGGTAGTCGGCATCAAAACAAATAAAGTCTTTCGCCTTGTTATCATGGATTTCAATGATTACGTAAGGAATATCAAGACCTAAATCTCTAAGTGCCTTTTCAACTGTTTCAACTTCTTTCCATTTCGGCGGTTTATAATAGTGAATGACAACTCTCTTAGGCTTTGAAGCCTGCTGTAGTAAAAATTCAATAATTGATTTTTTTACAACTGATCCTAAATCATTATTTTGGTGTGGAGTTAAAGATGAGATTTGTTTAATTAATCCGCTATTATCAAAAAAAACTGTATTCCCAATAAAACTGCCGTCAGTCAAGATTCTTCTTCCAAAACCAATTATCAATTCCTCGTACTCATTTCTAGCTAGTTTCCATGGTACACCACCAAGTTTTGCTAAGGTCGCCACAGCAATATTAGGTAAACTGAAATGGAAATTATTGCTATGTATAGTTCTTGATGCAATGACTTGAGAACTGATACCCTTTTTAAGAAGCCCTTCTTTTATCTTATAATAAATCTCAGATTGTTTGCCTTCAACCTCGTCTTTTTTAAATGGTGAAATGTAATATGCAAACAGTTGGGTATATTTACTTTCAGATAATTTCACTCTTAGATAAACATCAAATTCTGCTTCTAATTTTTCAATTGAAGAGTATTTAAAAGATAGTTCTTTGTTTGGTTTCACGGGGATACCAACATAGCTTTCCAAACCGGGAAAATGTCTCAATCCGTTTTTTAAATACTTATATAAAGTGTTTGCATCTTCTGAATCTTTGTAGATAAAAATCATGCTTAAATTATCAAGTTTTTCCTCAACTAAAGTTTGAAATGGTCCATGATGCTTCATTCCATTGCTCACATTTACATTCCTGGCTCCATTATTAAAAAGCATTACACTTCTTCCGGTATCTACGTGGTATATGTTATCAGAAAAAACTTCCTCAAAACCTCCTTCATAAATTGTTATTCCATTTTTTATTGGCACAAGTTCATTTTCATAAAACGATTTAATCTCTTGATAGTACGATTTGTATGAAAACTTTTCAGGAGCTCGGGGAAACCCTGCCTCCTTCTTTATGTCCCGATTTGCAACTATTCTGGTATTATCAAGGTTTTCTATATCTTTAGCATGTTTTACTTCCCCTTCAGATAAAACTCTCTTTAAGATTTCTTCTGAAAAGCCTTGTTCTGACACATTTGTTTGGGAGATGTATGTCGCCCTGCTTGCTAACCCAACTGAAATAGTTGCTCTTGACACTAAAAAGCATAATACTTTATATTTATCCCAGCCTTCTACCTCTGATTGTCCCGTAGGAATGTAAATGGATAAATCTTCACCAAGTGACTTTCCAACTATGTATTTTCTTTTTAAAAAATTTTTCAACAAATGAACTGCAAATAGCT
>JAHIPG010000038.1 GCA_018894775.1 Nanobdellota archaeon | reverse complement strand
TCGAAATGTTTTCCGTAATATTACGGCACTCTTTTACGAAAGAAATATCTTGTTCCGCCTTTAATTTTTTTTCATCTATACCTACGTGGAGATTAAACCAACTAAGCGCATTATACAAGTATTCTTTATCATCCATGTTGTGTTGGTGTGCTTCATCAATTGCTTCTAGATAAAGTTTGCCTATTGACATCCATGTTTCTTTTTCTTTACTTATTTCCAGTGAGAATTCCATCCAGAAGAAATCCGCCAGCCATGTGTTGAGTTTAGGTAAAGGAACAGCATTAGTTTGTTTTAGTTTTTCAATAATCTCAACAAAGTCTGATTCAGGGAAGCCCAACTCACCTTCGATTATGAATTCTACAAACTCAGGTTTTTTTAGCAAAAGTTTTTCGATTGGAAGGCGTGATGATTCATCCCCCTTCCCTAATAAGTATGTAGGAAGGTAGTAGTTTATGACCATTATCTCTAGAACTTCTGTGTCATCAGGGTTGTTTTCCAAAAGAAACTCTCCCACTTCCAAGTTCAGTTTATCAGTTGTGTCTGTGTCAGTGAAGAATAATTCACGGATTTCCTTTATTTGATTATTTTGTTTTAGTTTGTAGAATAATTTGAGTAATTTATCCCTGAATTCATCCCCTTCCCAATGAAAATACTGCTCATATTCTGTAAAAATATCATTGAGTAGTTTATGCTTCCCATATCCTATGTAGTCCTTCACTTCATTGTAAATGGATAAAAGAATCGTAATGCAATCAGTACGGTTTTCTGTGGTCAGAGCAATACCATGTCTACAGATTAGTTTTAGTTCATCATCATTTGTTTCCTCCAAGATTTCTTTAAATACCCTGTTCGCCTCTTTTGCTGTTTCAAAATCATCTGGTTTTTTTTCTATTTTTTCCCATGTTTTTTTAATTCTTGTACGATAGTCTTTGTAGTAAATCATAGAATCCTCTATCCGGAGCACTTTTAGGATTTTTTCCCGTTCAGAAACCATGGTTCTCAGTTTTGGACTTGTGATTTGCCGTATCTGTTCATTAACCCTTTTTATATCTGTCACAAAAAACCATATCCATGTTTTTCCCGGCATCTGCTCCTTTTTATTATATTCAATATCCCCTCGGAAAACTATAACCGTTGAGATATGTCCAAGATCAATTGATTCTAATTTCTGCCTGCCAAAAATTTGTTCCTTTTCTTTATCCAGCTTCTTCAATAGGGCGAATTTGTATTTGCGCGCCTGTTGGTATGGGTTTTTAAGTTCCGTACCACCTGCCTTCCATACTCCTTCTTCCCCGCCTTCTATCTTCCCTGAGTAATCTTTCATCTCTATAATTATGATTGCGTCATCCTTAAAAAGGGCGGCATCAATCTCTTCTCCTTCACAGGAAAAGTTCCCAACAAGCACCCCTTCAGAGTCTTTGAACACGGGTTTTAGTTTGGATACCAGCTCACTGAACATTTCCCGCTCCTGTGTATGCTCAAATTCTTTTGCTAAATAAGTTGTTAACACCATACCGTATCCCTAAAAGAAAAGAAGAATTTAGGGTTTTATTAAATTATCTATAAAAAACCCTGCTTTTTCATCATGCCATCACTCCCTCAGCCACCCTGTTTTTTTGAGCGGATTTGGCGGAGAACATTATTTTTATATTTTCATTTTCCTCTTTGATTTCTACTAGGGTTTTTGTTTAATGTTTTGAGTATATGTGATATCTCGAAAGAAGTGCCCCCCTCGACCTGTCGCTCATTTTTTATCATTTTCTTTTGAATCTTCATTGATTTTACTGATTCCTTCCTCTAAATCAATCTCTTCAACAATTTTCTTTATGTCCTTTGCATTTAATGCCTTAGCCAATGATCTAAGATGATATTTTAATAATACTGGATCATCTAATGTTGAAGCTGATATTTCTTCGACATGATACCCTAGAGATCTTAGCACAGTACGAATTAAATTATCTATTTTTTGTCTTTCTTCATTTCCGTGAATATCCTTTGATAAACCATCTAAATAAATCGCTATTTTCACACCGGAAACAGGGTCTATTCGCAAAAGATCTGGGGTAGTCGATTTATATATTTTATGTGGAATTGGTATTTCTTCCTGTGCATCAAATGGCGGGAATCCGACTCGGAGCAGTAATTGCCTGAGACGGGCCTCTGGTAGATTTGTTGATAACCCAGACGGCTTTGGTTCCGTCACTCTCGATGGGATATCATGAACTAATTCAGGTTTTTTCTTAAACTCTTCAAGTAATTCCACAGCACGTCTTCGATCTAAATAATCATGACTCATAATGTTTCGATAAGTTCTCATACAACTATAACAACTTTTTTCACATGCATTTGAACAGGATTTTAATGAAGTCTTACCTGCATTGATAATTTCTTCCCATCGTTCCAATAATTGATTTAAGAGACCAGAACCCCCCGTCATAGGGTCGTATAAAAATACATCATATATCCCAGCACTTTGAGGTAAAGTTAATATCTGAAGATCTTCTGGGTCCATTTCTAAAACTTGATTTGAACCTATCCGTAAAGCTTCTGCTAAATTTATTGCATCACCAATAGAATCAAAACCTTTGAAAAGTATCCCATCTACCTGTACATCCGCGGTAATTGCGAATCTCCCCGGTTTTTTACCACATATTTTTTCATGTAACTCATGAAATCTCTCGATTTCTCTTTCTGATTGATAAGGTGAACGAGTAGCACCACAAATTAAGCAAATAGGATAACCCAACTCTCCTTTTAACACCTTATCGGCTGGACCAGCATTTACTACTCTTACCTTTTGTCCCTTTAAAAAATCAAATTCATGATTTGAAGAAACATAACTTTCCCCACCTCTGTGTTCAGCCCTAAGATAACCCACCATAAACACAGGCATTCTAAATCTATTACTTTCTTCATCAGACACATGTGACATAAACATTAAGTCAACATCGCATATAGGTAACCCTTCTATTGATATGGGCATAGTATCTGCATATCCGCTGATGGGTATTCCTTTTTCTACAACCTTTTGATTATCGACATCAATAAAATACTCATCAGGATTGATCAGCTCTTCACCAAAAGGTAAATGAAGCAATGCAGTTCTATACTTACCACCATTAGCATAAATCATATTGCCTGGAACAAATTCACGAACTGCAATTGTTGATGGGCGATTTAATTCAAAAGACATCTTTCGCCAAGTGGTGGAAAACGCGCTTCCGGCAAAAGCACCAATGTTACCTGTATAAATTCCATAGCCTGGGAGAAACCCTTCCCTAGAAAGAACATTTAGAGTGTATGTGCTTAGATCCTTCTTAAATAGACTTTTAATATAATCTTCACATCGTTTTAATAATCTCGTGTCCACTTCATCTAATAGGGCTGATTTCTTTTTTTCCAATAATTTGTTTTGGGTATAAATTGTCCATAATAAGCGAGTGTGAATTAAATTAATTGTTTCTTTGAGTCTATTACCTATCTCAGTGAGATATTCGTTCAAGATATCGGGTGAAATTTCGGTTTTAGCTTCATCAGGCCAGTATTCTGAAAAAATGGATTTGACAACATTACTAAAAATATTTTTATGTTTTTCGATAGTTTTCCTTAATAAGGAAATATCAATTGGTTCCCTTCGATAATGCCCATTTTCATCTAGTAAAAACTGTTTTATAAACAATGGAAATGCTAATGATACTACCGATTTTATTTCTTCTTGTTCACTTTCTGAGATTTCTTTTGGTGGCATGGTTTGCTTTAAACTAACCAATTTTGACAAAATAGCTGAATGAATATGTTTTCGAATCATTACAGGATTCCTTAAATTGAATCTAGGTGGGCTAATATTACCAGTTAATATCCGAGTGGGATCTTTAAAGAAATATTCATCATGAACACTTTTTCTACAATAGGTATATACAACTGCCATTCTATATCTTCGACCAGCCCTCCCAGCGCGTTGCCAATAATTTGATGGTAATGGTGGAACATTTCTCATAAGAATCATATCTAGATCTCCAATATCTACTCCGAGCTCCAACGTAGGAGTCGCAACAAGACAGTTAGCTCCTGTTCCCGGTTTCTTGAAGTCACCTTCTATTTTTTGGCGGTCTTTGGCAGGGACTTGAGCAGTATGTTCTTTTGCCATTAACATAATAAAGTCTTTTTTCAATAAGTAGATATTATAATCATCATCTGAGGGGTGTTCCTTTTGCAACTTCCCTTTACAATGCATGGTGGAACATGCACTTCTAGGGGTAGCTCTCGTATGGGCTCTTCTGCAAATATTACAACGGTAAAGTTCATATTGAGCAGAAACCCCAATCTTTTTTGAATCTATCTGGTAAAGACCAGTAGCACCATATAATGGCTTACCCTTCGGACTTTTTAAAGTTGTAGGAACCAATATATTTAATTTGTTTGTTAATAACCCCCAGATGTCTTCAAGAAGATTATGAGTCTTCTTTTCATCAACCCCCCATTTCCTAATAAAATTTTCAGCTAATGTCTGACCTTTTGTTGATGTCATAGCAGTTACAATTGTCCGTTTATCAGTTTCATCCCTTGAGAATTTTAATCCTTTTGGGGGGTAATCCATAAATGGAAGAAAACCTCTTTGTACCTCAGGACAACCTTGATGCCAATATTGTGAAAATATCGGTGCAATTTCATCATAAAAATATCTTCCTCTTCTATACATGTCTAAGAGGGTCTCTACACCTCGCAATAAACCTTCTTTGTTTATTTCGTACTTTTTCGCAAGTTCTTCAATTTCTGAAAGGTCTTCATTTAAACCATAGTAATTAACTTTTGCAACACCCCAAGTTTCGAGGCTGTCTCTTTGTTTGAAACTCGTGACCACTTCCCTTACAAGCTGAATTCTTAGATATTGTTTTAAAAAATTATCAATTTTAGTGCTATAAGCTTCTTCTATTTCACCCATAAATACTTCTGGGGCTAAGGTTCTTGCCAATTCCGTATCTGCTTTTAAAGTGTTAAATAAGTGATCTTGTAAGTCCCCAATAGAAATTGGACCCATATTTCCCTGTATTTTTTTGTACATTAAGTGTCTCAGTCTGTAACGTCTTGCATGATTCGCCATCCAAGCGGCTTGAAACGCAGCATCTTGCCGATTATCAGTAAATATAATTAGTTTCTTATTATCAGCAGCTTCCGCGTTTAACATATCCTGAGCAAGAATATGCACATCTGCAACGGTAACTGCCGATAATGGTCTAAATGGTTCATATTCTTTACCACCGAATCTTGACCCTCTATGACCACAGCTAGGACATCTCTTTACTTTTCCAAATTCCCTAAGGACATTAACTTTAAGAAGGCGACCAGTTCGATTGCATCCGGGGGCACTACATTTTTTAGCAGGTGATTTATGAAATGTTCCACAGAATCGACAGACATAAGCAATCTCCCTTTTTTTATCTAGCTTTTCAGAATATTTTGATGCATCATTTTCATCGGTTTCCAACTCAGTAACAAATCTATTGGTAAATACAATTCGTGTACCCTCATCTCCTGCTCTCGGCCAAAAAACATTTTCGCCTTCTGCATCGCCACCACTTAATCCTGATTGCTTTGAATCGAGATGTAAAAACCGAGCTTCAAAATAGTGCTGACCGCAATTAGTACACACCATTATAGGATAGATTGCAGTAGGAAGAATATCATTATATTTTTTTAATGCTTTTTCTCCTGAAAAGAACAATTCTGCTCTAGGGAGTTCTTCACCTATATCATGCAAGACCGTGGATACGTCACCAAGGCCTCTAACAAAATAATGCAGTTTCGGTCGAAATAGGGGGTTATCTTCTTTTGATGCGGCAGCACCCAATACTAAGTATGTTAGTAATTCAGCTATATCGTCACCTTTTATATCCTCGGTTCTGCCCAAAGCTGTCCAAACCTTTTTTGTTGCTTCAGTAAGAAAACATGGTTCGTCGAGAATCTCATATATTGTTTTAGCAACTTTGTTTTGTTTCAAATTATTATAAACAGATTCCTGCCATGAGTTGGTAATATTAATCTTTTGTTTAGTGAGTTTCTCAATAACTGTAGAAATATCTTTAGTATCTCCCTCACCTTCTATTGCATTTAGGGTTTCGAGAAATAAATCTTGAGCACCCTCACCAACTAGGGGTGGTGTCATTAGACTTTCAGGCCAGTATTCTTCTTCATATTTCTCTTGAATTAATGCGATTTTGTTTTCATCTACACCAAAGAACCGCTGTGCAAATTTAACGCCTGATTTCTCACCCTCTACCGGATCGGTAATAGTTGCACTGGTACCTATACAAATAACTTCATCAGCGGTTTTATGGCAAAAACTACGGATTCTCCTGATAAGGCAAGCGACTTCAGCACCTTTAGCACCAGTATAGGTGTGTGCTTCATCAAACACAAGAAACCTCAATGGTGCATCTTCGAACATACCCAGGTCTTTGCCTCGAGTCATTAAAAACTCAAGTTGATTCACATTTGTTAATAGAATCCTCGGTGGGTTCTCACCCATCTCTTGTTCAGTTAGTCTTTCCTCAAAAGGCGCAATTGTTATATTTTTATGTTCTTTATATCTCTCAATATATGCTGGGATTTTGTCAGGACCTTCCCCTTCATTCATTCTGACAGTATCGGATAACCCCTCTTTAGTTGCAGGTGTGCTTCCTATATACATCCCAAAAGAAATACCTGTTCCTGCAAGCATTTTTCTAAGCCTAGCTAATTGATCAACAGCTAAAGCATTCATAGGATATACTATAATTGCAACTATACCCTCATGGGCGTTTTCATCACGTAATCTAAAGCAATGGTCAAAAATAGGATAAAGAAACGCTTCTGTTTTACCGGATCCTGTACCGGTAGTTACAAGGCAATGATTCCCGCTTTTTACTGCTTCCAAGACTTCTTGCTGGTGAGATAACAATCGTGGGAACTCTGCAACCCCTTCGACAGCAGGATGTATAATCTTTTCTTCAACCAATTTTTTTAATTCTTTACCTTTTTTATAGGATCGTGTTAGTGACACATATGGACCTTTTACTAGAGGCGACTGTCTAAATTCAGATCCTTTTAACATTTTTTTCGCTTGTTCAGCAAGATCAGGGTCGGATAATGGAAACGCAGTCAACTGATACCGTAAAAATTGTTCATTTACTTCATGAGCAAAACGGATTGGGTTTATTGTCATTTTTTATCCCCCCAAGAGAGTATTGATTCTTGTTTACGTTTTTCTTGTTCACTTTTATTATCTGAGGTAACTGAAATGTCATTCTCATCGGAAGTTTTTTGGTTGCTTAATCCTTTAATAAATTTCTTATATTCTTCTTCGCCTAAAATGTTTTTGGCATGCTGTTCACATTCAGCCCATGTCTCTTCAGGTGTGCCTTCGAGTTGCCAGGGTAGAAATCTTGGTCCGAGTTTTTCCTGTATGTCTTCTGGGAATTGCCAGTCCTCACCGCAGAATGCTTCTAACCCCACTTCCTTTAGACGCTCGAAAGCCTGTAATGCAAGGGTGGTATGGCGCAATTCCTTTGGTTTGTCCTTGTCTACCCTCCAAAACCCCTTAGGGTCCCCGGGGTCATCACGCAGTATCCAGGCAAAATCATCGTAATCAATGTCGTATAGCTCGGCAACGATAGCATCGAGTATGCAGCGAAGGCGCAATCGTTCGCGCTCGGTAACCGCCCACCACGATTTCCACTGGCGACTAGCAAGATCAGGGTTGCCCCTTTTTAGCCTGAGCCAATCTGGAGCGAAGAGCTTGTGAATCAGAGTCAGTGACGCTGTGTGATTGACAATAGCTTGTTTAACTAGACTCGGGATATCAGTAGCCTTCACTAGTGGGGTCTCACTGACGACAAAATAGCTGAGATGCAAAGATGTGCACTTTCTCTTAGCGACGAAGTCATAGGTAAAGGAATTCAGTAAAGCAGACAGAGTAAGAGTATCGGTAAGACTGCGATTTTTTAAAACAAGAACCGGAGTGGCGTTTCCTGCCGGAAAACCTGCGACCATGGTAGAAATCATCGTCCTAAAATGGATAGATGTAGTGACATCGATGAACGCCAACTTAGGAACAGGGAAATACTTTGGCCATTGGCGGTACACCGCTTCATTTAATAGGAACTGTGGCTCCAATCTTTTGCTATCAAATTGTATTTCTTGCCAGATAGCCCCACGCCCCTTTCCACTGACCCATCCTTTCTCACTGAAATCGAACTGCCCTATCATGCGTCCTTCGTAGAGAGGCAAGGCGACATCGCCTTCGGGTCCGATCCAGCGACCATAATCGTTAGGCTTGTATCCTTTCTCAAACCACTTGTCAATTGGGGGGAAGTGCTTTGAGTCATTAGTGAGATCAAATTCCCTAACATATTCAATCCTCCAGGCTTCTTTTCCCTCGTCAGCAAACAGAATGGAGTTCTTATATATCTTTTCCAGTATCTCCAAATCGCGTTGCGTTCCCACCTCTAGGATAGAACGGCTCACAGGACTAAAAGGGTCAGCACGGGCTTTGTCATACTTGACACAGAACTGTTCCGGAGTCTCCCAGTCAATGAGGTCATATCGCATAAAGGCTGTTTGAATTGCCTGAGTAGTACCACCCTTTTCAACTATCAATGAACAGAACTTGTAGTTCCGGTGAATATTGAAGATATTCTTTTTATTTTCAAAACCAAAGAGCCATTCCCATCGACAATTATCTAAAAAAAGAGTTCTCAGATATATTGTCCCTTTATCGGTGTAGAGCCCCGATGGTACAATCATACCTAATCGCCCCCCCTCCCTGAGCAAGTGATGCGAAGTCTCCAAAAACATTTTATAAGTGTTAAGATCAGCGCTTCCCTGATATCTAAAAGGAGTCGATTTTGAGGCATAGATAATCCTCTTATTTCGGATATTCTTCCAATCCATTTTTAATTTATCGTCTGCTTTTCCTCGTGCAATATTAACACTAAATGGATCTTGAGCATTCTTTACCCAGTTGCTCATAGATTTATAAAAAGCATTATACAATATCCATTCCGTCTCGATAGTTGGATCTTTTTTAAATAGCTCTTTTTGTTGATCAATAGCTTCCTGCTTACCATAAGTTCGATAAATAGGATCATGCCAGGTAAAAAACTCTTTACTATTGGGTTTCATAATTTCCCAAGGTGGATTCCCAAGCACAGCATCAAACCCTGACCTTTCAGATGTAAAAACATCTGGAAATTCGAGTTCCCAGTGGAAGAATCCAATCCCCCTTGTTATGTTTCCAACAATATCAACATCTTCATCATTTGGTTGATAAAATCTATCTGGTGTCAATAGTTGAGCATTCTCATCATGCACAGGCCAGAACCATATAGCACACCATCTATCCACTGCATTTTTGAGAAGTTTTAAATTTTCATTGTTTTGGATATTTTCTCTAAAAAATTGTTCTCTCTCATCTTTTTTTAATTCATGAAGTCTTGAATAAAAATCCATATTTTGCTCTTGAATATTAATTGCACTTTCCTCTTCGGTCCATGCAGTTAATTTCTTCTGCGGCCCCATACGCTCTATCCAATTTTTCATCTGGGGTTTGACCTGACCATTAAATATTGATTTGATTTTTTTAGTAAGAACACCCTTTGAACCATCGCCACCTTCCCTTGCCCATGCAAGAACTGGGTAATCCTCAAACCGATCTAACCAACAACCCACAAGAGAATTACCCACTTTCAGTTTATGTGCAAGAAATTCAAATGGCAACTCCCGGTCCATAGTTTCAATCCAAAGTGATAATCGAGCTAATTCCACAGCTAGAGGATTTATATCAACTCCATAAATACACCGCTCTACAACATGCCTTTTTAATCGGGCTTTCAATAATTGTTCGAAACGTTCGTCTTCAGGGTTAACAGGTAATAATTCTTCTTGAATTCCGCCTTCTGATTCCAATCCAAAAGGAAGAGTAATAACGCAACCGCCGCTAGAGCGTTCTCTAATTTTTTTATGATATAAAAGTGATTCATAAAGCGCATCTGTAAGGTATCTGAGCCCCCCTACTAAGAAGCTTGCGGAACCCATTGCAGGATCTACAATTTTTAAGGACAGTATCGTCCCAGGGTCTTTAGGGATTAACTCGCCTGTTTCTTCGTTTTTATCATAAACCAACGGCTCAAGAGTTCGATGGACAGTTGGGACTGCAAGTTGGGGGCGAGTATAAAAAGTACCTGTACCCTTTCTGGTACCTCCTCCCCTGACAAGGTACATCTCTCCAGGTCCATAAACTTGTAATAGCAATCCACCGGCTTTTTTGACTACTTCTTGTTCGTAGGCATATAGATTAGCTTTTTTCCCTTGTGGTTTCTTAGATAATCCTCCAATCTTCACAGCTTTTTCCGCCCAAAAAAACACTCTTTGTTTCACCTCTTCTTCCCCGATTCGATATGGTGATTCTGGTGCGGGTTCTTGGTCGAGTGATTCTAATTCCTCAATCTGGTCTTCTGGTAGCTCTTCCTCATCTAAGATATTCTCGATTTCCTCCTCGCCATCGGTTCCTTCACTAGGTAGTGCATCTATTTTTTCTTTTAGTTTATCAATTAGGTCTTTTAAATCTTTATCCGAAAGATTTTCTAACAGAGATAACGGAAGTGCGGGTTGCTGTCCCAAATTTAGAAATACTACCGCACCTTGCTCTTCGGTTACCTGTTTCAATTGATAATCCAAAACACCCTCATACATCATTCCAATATACTCAGTTCTAAGATCTGAGAAATCTACTGGACCGCTAACCCATGTACTTGCTCTACCCTTTCGAGCCCGTACTTTACCGATTTTTAACAACCTTAAAATTTCCAAAACTACTAAATCGTCTAACATCCATCGCTCATCTTCAAATATCGCAAGCGCTCGAAGTATTGTATCAGGGCTATGCTGATCGCCCTTTTTAAACAATTCTCCACCGTATCGGGGTACAGGAATGTCTTCATTGGAACACCCCTCATGGATTATCCTAAATAAACCAAGTAACCGAGGCCAAGCACTATTAGATTCACTAAGGTTTGTATTACCTCCATATCTGGCCGCTTCCTCCAGTGATGCATAAAGACCTTCAATCCCATAAGATGAATAATATTTTTCCATGCTTTTCGGTAAAAGTTCTCTTGCCTCTGCAAATAATACTACTACCAACCGCATGATAACTCGGATCGCAGCATTGTATAAAGCATCAAGGCGTTCTGAATCTTTAAGTTTACTTCCTGTGATTGGATTAGTAATTAATGATTCTAATAAGGCTGGGTGGGTTCTTACCGCCTTATCAAAGCTTGATAAGAGTTTTTCAACAGCTAGACGAACCTGTTCGCCAAGCACTTGAGAAAGCTCTCCTTGACGGGTACGACTGTTTAACACCGCGGTTAGTAGCGGGAATTCATCCTCATCGGTTCTATAGGTGGCATTCTCCCCACAAAGTGCAACAAAACCTGCAAGTTGAGCAATGCCACTTTCTTCCTCAAACCATCGAGTAGCATCCCATTCAACCCAGCAATCATAATCCATACCTACATAGATAAGTCTAAATTGGTAACCGTTAGTAAAAATTCCAAATCGAACACCTGTTCCTCTTAAAAGCGTTAAAAATTTACTATATTCAACACGGCCTTTCCCCATCCCCAGCCGACCTTCTCTAGTATCAATTTTTATGAGGTATCTATGATAATTTTGCATTCCTTTATCAAGTAATACACGGTTTGGTCGCAGACGTTCACCAGCTGAAGTTTGAAATTTAAATCTATCACTAACCACATTTTCTTTTTGCCAGAGCATAGATGGATAATCAAGAAACTGATCGAAAACCGCATCTAACCATCGATAAAGACCTACATTATCGCTTGCTTCTTCTTCCTTCCTCTCACTCCATGATTCAAATGCAGTATAGGCATCTCGAAGTTCTTTATAACTGTCTATGTCTATTTGAGGTGGGCCATCAGGTAAAAACTCTTTGAGGATGGCTGGTGAGAGTAGCATACCACCATGATTTAGTTCAGACCACCAAAAATTTGGATCTTGTACATCATCTTTGCTCATGTAGACACACCACCCTGTCGCACAAGGGTTTTTACAGCTACAGGTTGAACATCTACAGAGGCTAAGCTGAATCGGTTAGGTAACACTTGCCCGAGAATTCGTTCTTTTTCATCTTCTAATCTTTGTTTTAAAATTTTAACTTGAGTATGTTGTCGCTCCCACTCAGCATCAGAAACTTTTTCTCTGAATTCCCTAGCACGCATCCGTCGTTCTAAATTCCTTTCTTCTGAAAAGGTTAATTGAAGAGCCTGCTCTTCCGCCTTGCTCAACTCTTTCCTCAATCGTTCTAATGTACGGGGATTCTTTTCCACTTCAAGTTCCTGTATCCTCTGCTCAAAAATCTTAGACTCAGATTTTTGTTGTTCTTTAAATGTTCTGGAAAACGATTTTTTAAAATCATTTTCTGTTTTTTCTTTTAATTCATCTATCTTCCTCTTTATCGAATCCACCCCTTTCAGCCAACATTCATGTATGATTGGTCTCCATATATTTATCTGATCTTCATTTAATCGCTGGGTCTCCAATCGCTCAATTTCTTTCCAAAGATCAGGTTCAATATCTTTGACCCCAGCTTTTGTTAGGATTAGAGGTATTTCAACTACCATCGCATGTGCTATTTCACCAAGCTTATTTCTAACATTTATTGTGCAACTCAGACATGATACGATATCAATTCCTTGTGGGAGTTTAGCCTGAAGTAGAGTCCATCTCCTAATGTCACCAGATTCATCCCATAACTGTTTTCTTAAGACCGCTATGGCTTTTTGCATAATTGGATGTCCTAACCTTAGTAAGACCGTGTCATTCTTTGGTCTAAAAATCGGACGTTTATTTTCTATAATCTCAAAATATTTTGGGTCAAAAACTATTTTCGGTAATGCACCATGCAACTCTTCTCTTTGAATCTTTAAAGAAGATGTAATTAACTTTTCCCAGGATGGCGGTATTTTATCAATTCTATATACCCCGGATCCCTCCTCTTTTATTGATCCATTTTCCATTTGGAGTGCCTGTGATAAGAGCCTAGCTAAATTTTTCTCATTGAAACCCATTTGAAGCTCGGTTGTCTGGAAATGGCGTATTGACTTTTCATAATCATCTTCAGTTCCTCTGTCTCTGCCATTAAGATCCTGTTTTTCCGATGCATATTTATTTGTTTGCTCTAATCTTTGATCTATATCTTTCGTTTCAATACGGTGACCAGAAAAATGTTCCATAACCGCTTCATCGAGTACCTGACCAACACTTCCAAGATCTTCCCTAACTTGTGTAACTTTATTTGCAACATATGAGAGGAACTTTATATCTGCGTCATCATCGGATGTGAAATGAAAAACTGTTACATCCCGGCCTTGACCATATCGATCTACCCTCCCGTTTCTTTGCTCAAGTCGCATAGGGTTCCAAGGAATCTCCTGATGAACTACATACCTACAAGATGTTTGAAGGTTCAATCCTTCTGCTGCAACATCAGTCGCAACTAAAATTCTTAATGGGGTTTGAGGGTCATTAAATTCTCGTTTAATCATTGAACGGTGAATTTCAGGCACTCCACCGAATAAAGTTTGAATAGTAGGTTCCACCCAGTCCATTTCTTCTTTAAACCTTAAAATAAGATAATCTAGTGTATCTTTATACTCAGTAAAAATTATAAGTCTCTCATCGGTTCTAAATTTATCACCCGTTAATAAGTGCTTTTTAATCCAATCATTAAGCTCCTCCCATTTCTTATCAGGTGGAAATTGTTTTATGTCTTCTATACCCTTTTTTATGATTTCTTCAGTCCAACCTATATCCTTTAATTTCGATGAAACATCCAAAAAAAGTGTTTCTAATTCCTTTGAAAATTTTCGTAGCCATCCTGCTCCATGTCGCATCGCATCGCTTTCACGACGCTCTTTCTCATCATCCTCTGAAACGGGTGTTTCAGCTCTCTTTCGTGAACGTTCCGCTTCTTCCAACCCAAAATCTTCTAAACCAAACCCCGCTATATGATTCCACCATGTTCTTGCAAATGCATAAGAGCTAGAAAGCAATCTCTTCGTTAGAATTGAAAAAATGAACTGCCCTAAATTTTTCTCCCGTTTTCCTTCCTTTGAAACAATTTTAATTCCCTCTTCTCTATATCTCCTAAGTGCTTCAAACAAATTTTTTTCTTTGTCAGATAACTTAAGAGATATTCCTTCAACATTACGCTTAACAAACCTAGGTATTGCTCGATTTTTATTTAGCTCGGATTTCAAGCGTCTAACTACGGATGTTTGAATTTGAGCATAATCCTTTTCATCTAAAGATGTTTTTTGCCTAAACCGTAATGGATCTAACATTTCCAATAAACCTGTGAAAGAAACTGTAAAGCCATTATGCGGCGTTGCGGTTAAGAATAGTCTATGTTCAAAGTATTTAGATATTTCTCTTAACATTTGACAACGAAGACTATCATCACCAAATCTTGAGGGGGATAGATGATGGGCTTCATCAACGATTAACAAATCCCATGGAAGTACAGCGGAACCTTCAGGTTGAAGTCTAACCGCTCCTGCACCAAATCTATTAATAATATCCTGCTGACGTAGGTAGTCCATAGATGTTATAATTCTAGGTGATGTAGTCCAAGGATTTGCATCCATTCCCAGAGATTTTTGGATTTCAAAAATTTTTGAGCTATTCATAATTACAAAATCTAAATTGAATTTATCTCTCATTTCATCTTTCCATTGTTCCTGTATTGATGCCGGGCATATGATAAGAATACGCCGAATCCTTCTTTGAGAGATTAACTCTGAGGCTATTAACCCTGCCTCAATAGTCTTTCCGACACCAACATCATCCGCTAAAAGAAGAGAAACCCGGGGCATAGACATTGCTTTTAATACCGGGTAAATCTGATAATCCTCAACTTCCACAGCGCTTTTCCAAGGGCTTGTAACATTAATAGAACCATACTCTTCTGGTAAATCAATTAGATTTGCAATTTTACCTTGTGTAGACCATTTGATTGCATCTAAAAACGCGTGAAATCTTTCAGGAGGATCTGGTTTTGAGTTAGTGCCACTCACATCAGGTAAAGTAACACTAGAAAGAATTTTTGCACCTCTTTCTCTTTCCCAAATAATATTATCTTCAAGAGGAAAGTTCCATCCATCAATATATTCTACATTTAAAATGTTTTGAGTTTCTTTTGTAAATTCATCTTCAAAGGATTTAATTTCTCGCACTATCGCGGGTCTTCGTCTAACTATTACAAGTTGTCCTTGTTCTAAAGTCGTAATGCTCTCAGACATATCGGATCCGCTCACATATAAATATCTCATTTATATTTAATATACCTTTCCCCCTGTCTCTGCCTCCGTTTATGCCGGGGGACACAAAAAAATGTTTTACTGTTTTTTTGGTTTGTGTTAAAACTTCCCATCCCCCCGCAACCAACGGGGGTTTTTGTGTTGTAGCACCTGCTGCAACTAACGGCTGGCGGATAAAAGAAGTTGCCGAAGGCAATTTGGGGAAATCAAAGATTTCCCTTTTATCCGCTGTTAGGCGAGTGCGATAGCACCGAGCCAACGAAGTTGGCGAGAGTCGGGGCAAATGGCAGTTCTTACAGTTCCTTAAGCTTGTCAATAGCATCATTAACCACCTTCGGAATTTCATCTAATTTCATGGATTTTACTTTCTCAATGGCGTTTCTCACCTTGTCGCCGGTTGTGGGCAACCCAAAGATTGTTTCAAAATCTGAGTCGAAAAGGAATACCAAATTTTCGTCACCAACGGCAGATACAATGTCCCTGTTTAAAGGCACATAATAATCATGATAGTTTGACTTGTTGGAATGTGTATCCATGAGCACAACGAAAGGTATTCTAAAACTTCTCAGAATCTTGACGAAGAACTTGATATTAGTCACACTTTTAGCATTTATGATCGAGATGTTTTCTTTGTCGATATCTATGCCTTTTAACAAAAATAAATACGGTAAAGCGTTTTCCTCTGTATCTCCCTCTGCAAGCAGTACTCTTTCGGCAAAAAATAATTCGTTTCTTTTGGCATCAAATTCCGTTGATAGTTTAAGTTGTTCTCTTGAAGTGGGATCAATACTTATACTTCTACCCTGACAGATATAAGTCCCTTGGCTTGGATCTTTTCTTACAATATTTACATGTTCATAGCGATCTAAATCAATGAACTCCGCCGAATGTGTAGTATAGAAAACTTGTGTCCCCTCATCAGATAACTTTCTTAGTAACGAATAGAAATATCGTCGAGCATGTGGATGAAGATAAACTTCAGGCTCTTCAATCAATAAGACCGCCCCTGTCCGTTTAAGTATCTTGTATGCATTGATCAGAGCAACAACAATAGCGCTTTGAATACCTGCCCCCATTTCAAGCGCTGAGAATTCCCTATATTCGGGGGATTCTCTAACAATCAATTGCAAATTCTGGTAGTGGCCTAAAATGTGTGGTTCTTTAAACTGTATTCCCACCTCGTAAAATCCCGTCAAACGCTTTACATTATCAACTATGATTTCTTCTAATTTTTTGAAATTATCTATTTTTAATATTTTGGTTGCTTCCTCCATTTTTTGATTGAATTCTCTGACTTTCCCCTCGTCACCTTTAAATTCCTCTGAGATATCCTTAAGTATCTTCCCCAAGATGGTCCATTGACTTGCCGAGAGAATTTTGGATAAATCTCTATTTACGCTGACAAGTACTGCCGGTATTTTATTTCTAATGGCGTTAGATAAATTTAGAGGTTTCCCATATTGGGTTAACACCTCATTTCCAGAGTCATCAACGCAAGAAAGATTTCCACCATGAGTAGCGTCAAATTCTAATCTGAAACCATCTATTTTTATGTCTCTTCCATAGTATGGATGAATAATCGGGTCATTAAAATATAGTTCTATTTTCCCCGTGAGGTGCTCGTCATGATTATAAATATCATCTTCCTTTATTGCGTATGGAGGCCATTTTTCACCCAATAATAATTCTATGGCACTTAAGATATTTGATTTGCCAACGTTATTTCTCCCGATCAAAGCCGTTAGCATTGTAGGTTCAAGGTCAAGTTTTTTAATTGATCTGAAGTTTTCGATGCGTATTCTATTTATTGCCATTTTCTCTCACCGTTTTGACCTTTCGGCCCTTTTGCCCCTGATTTCACTTAACTCGTTCATATCCGAACTCATTTCGTATATCCTTCCATCTTGGCATTATAAACACACCGCCACCGTCAAGTCTTTTTCATTTTGACTAATTTTGACTTTTGAGATTTTGTCCATGTTGCTGCAAAACTCACTTTCAAGCCTGTTTTTGATTGCCCTTATTAAAGAATATTTTGTTATTTCGTCATCATCATAACAAAGCGCAATCGCATAATCGGGTAGCGTTATTTTAAAATCTGGTTCGTCTTTATGTGAACTATGCTTTATCCCCAATATCTTTGCGATTTCTTCTGTTAGTTTTTCAGTATTTATTTTAGGAAGATCCGCTTTTGATTCTCTGCATATTGACGCATGCTTGACGAAGGTCACATCTATTGTTTTTCCACTCGAATCCCTTATTAATTTTGAGCTATATATCCCGGCTGATTTCTTCTTCTGCTTTATTAGCCACTGATCTCTTGTTAAGATTGGCAGATGTTGGTCTATGACATAAATTTTATTTTTAATCTCTATACCTACCGCCACATGTGCAGGTATTGTGATG
>JAHIPG010000037.1 GCA_018894775.1 Nanobdellota archaeon | reverse complement strand
TGATACATCATCTTCTTAGGAAGTTTTTTCCAAAGTTGATAAATAGAGTACTTACTATCATTTCTTTTTATCGTACTTCTAACCATTTCTATTGTTTTTAGGCGGGGTTGGCGATTCATTTTTTTATATTTATTATATCAATTGATATAATAAAAATTCTTTATAAACCTTTCGGTTTTTGTAAAAGATCATAATTCTCGAAAATTTATATTCTTAAGAAGATTCTTGTAATCATTGTTTTTTGTGATATTTTTTTCCCATAGATTATAGATTGTAGTTCTAGTTAAAATTAGTTTTCTAAGAATTTGTGAAAGATTTCCGGAAAAATCCTAAAACTCGTTAACCAAGTCCCAGCCATTACCGGTGGGCATGTATTCCCTTACATTACTCTTTGCGCATGTCTCAAAAGGACGGTATAATAATCTCTTTCTGTCCCTTAAACCAGGTCTCTTCAGATAATTATAGATTGACTTGGTATGGGCATCACCATGGATGCAGGCAAGATTATCAATAGAAGGGCGTTTATCACAAATCTTTTCAATGCCCTTAGAAATCATGATATTCCTGTAATCAGTCATACCATAAAAAATAATGTCGCTAGTAAAACCTGGAGCAAGCTCATCATCCTTAAGATCCCTGACAGGACCATCCAGCATCCTATTCCTGAAAGCCGTACCACTCATACCACCAAGCCAGGCATAGGCACCTATACCAAAAGGAATTAATCCAGCACCAAATGATATTGCTCCAATAAACATAGTGAAAAGAGCAGAATAAGAAAGTATTATGCCTAAGCTAGTCTGGGTCATATCCATAGACAGATTCTTAGAAGTGCCTGGATCAGACTGATAAATAGGTTTTTTCATATCATGTGCAATATTAGATATCTCATCAAAAAAAGGATAATTCCAAAACTCAGCGCCTATAGGCTGTTCTAAGACAAGAGCGTCTGATTTGAGAACCTCGTTTTGATAAAAAGGCTCGTACTTGTCAAAGAACTCAGAAGTATGTTCTACACCGATTAGTTTAACATCTGTAGAGTTAACTTTTTGTTCTAAGATGCTCATCCCCCCATCATAATCAAGCATGAAATAATGATTAGAAAAAGAGTTTATAAGGGTTTTGGGGTGAAGGATGTTATTTCTTCAACCTTTTAAGTATTGGCCTTATCAGGATTGTGGCTTTTTTTTAGAGAAGTTTATGAGCTTAGTTTCAGTGCTTTAAAATATTTTGTGCTTACTTTTAGTTCTTTTAATTTTCTGTCTTCTGTTTTATAGTAGCATCTTATGTGGTATTTGAATCCGTTGGTGGAGAATGATATTCCTTTTCCGTCGTTTTCTCTGTTTTTTGGAATTGAAGCTCTTCTTATTTTTAGTTGTGCCAGTCCTATTATGAGACTTGTTTCTCCTGGCTGCATGTCTTTGATGTCCTGGTTGCTTATCTTTGCATGTGTTTTCCCTTTGTAGTCTGTGTGGCTGTGGAAGTCACCTACTAGTCTTGTGTTGTTATCCAGGAATTTTTTTATGAAGATGCTTTTTTTGCTGTCGCTTACTTCTGTGAATTTTCTTTTTGCTGTCTGGTAACCTATAATGTTTTTTATCATCAATGTGTCTTGGTAGACTTTTCCAAATATTAACCCTAGTGCTTCATGTTTATAAGTTTCTGTCGCACTTAGTATGAGATTTACTATTGCTATTTTGCTTAGAAATACTTTTTTGGGGTGTACTTTTTTCATTTTGAAGGCTTTTATGAAATTTGTATGCTTATGGTTGTTGCTTCCATATTAATAAACTTTCCTAAGAATTATTGCTTTCTGGTTTTTTGGCTGCAAAGAACCATCCTGTTTTTTTATTGTCACCTTTCTCATTGTTCATCCATAACTTTTTGAAGTCTTTTATTTGGAACTTGTGATTTGGCCCATACCACGGATCCCAGAAGTGTATCTCTTTTTTAGTTATCTTTTTGATAAGAGAATAATGTCCTACTCTGTCTTTTGTGCAGTAGTAGCAGACCATGACTTGGAATCCGTTTGTTATCTTGCCTCTTAGCTCTGCTATTGTGCTGTTCTCTTTTTCTTCATGTTCAAGTTGGTATTTGTCTGTTACCATCCTGAACCTTTCTTCTTTTGTTCCTGTAACCTTGCTGGTCCTTAGTATTTTTGCCAGTGCTTTTTCTGTTTTGTGTATTCCCTGTGTCTGAAGTATCATCTTTATTGTTGCTGGTCCGCATGTGTATTTTGTTTTCTGTTTCTTGTAGGGGAATGCTGACTGTTTGACTATTTGAGGTATTACGTTCTCTATTATTGTGGTTCTTTTTTCAAGGTCATATATAGGGGGTATTTCTATGCATCCTGCTATTGGCAAGCCATCCTTGTAAAGCCGGTCTTCTAATGATCCGTCAGGTTTTGCTATAGGTATTATACCGTCTTTTGCTGGTAATCCTTGTATCTTCCTGCTTTTGCACACTTTCCATCTTTTGTCAACATAAGCTATCACACCTTCGTAGAATTTATTGTTTTTTGAGTATTTGTAGATGTAGAATCCTTCAACTTCGTCATCTTCATGTAAGGTTGTGAAAACTGAGAACTTGTAATTTTTTATTGAGTTGTATATTATCCTTGCGTGTCTGATCATAGGGTTTTTTATGAATTGCCTGTTCATGTCAACTCTGTTATGGTTTCTCCTTATGTTCTTTTCATAGCCGTGAGGGTTTACTATTGGAAGGATTACTATCCTTGGGTCTTCTGGTTTGGAATCGTATTTTTCCAGGAAGTTCAGTATTCCTAATGATCCTGATTTTTCATCGCCATGTATTCCTGCTGAGAAACCTATTGTATTGTGGTCGTTTTCTGGGTTGACAACTACCCTGTATAAGAAGTATTTTGGATTCGTTCCTACGTGTCCTATTCTCTTTAGGTCATATCCTTTTGTTGTGCAGATATCTTTAAGTCTTTGTATATATTCCTGATACATAGCTTGTAATATATATGTTATAATTTATATTATTTTTGGTGTGGCCTATAAGTAGAATGTCTTATACTCTGATTCGCAAGGATTCCCTAACGCAACTGAGAATGTCAGGTCTGAAACATTTGCTATCGCTGATCCTATTGTTTGGCTGTCTGAGTATTTTTTTGTCTTTGCATGTATACATATTGTGTATGGCTTTTTGTCGTGGCTCCTTAGTATTTTTTTCATCAGTTCTTCATCTAAGGTTTTATTTTTTTGAACATATGACATTGCTGTCAAGTATCTATTCTTTGTTGAGTTTCCTAGCGGAAGTTCTTCCAGGTCGAGCATTTTTTCATGGATGGTATGGTTAGTATGCACATAGGGTCCTTTTGTGTATATCACGCTGTGTTTTTTAAGTCTTACTTCCACGCTGATTATGTTCCCTTTTTTGTCAACTGCCATTGAGTGGTTGGGTATTGCTCTTGGCTGAAAGGTTGCCAGCCTTTCGAACTCTTTCAGTGTTTTTGCTTCTATCTGGCTTCTTAGTATGATGTTTTTTGGTATTCCTCTCTGTAAGCCTTTTAGCAGCGAGTTGCCTGAGAATGTGATGCCATATTCATTCATTGCTACCGAAGATCCTGCAAGTGCTCCTAAGTATGCCATTGATATGAACGATGCTCCTTTCTTTGGTGAAGCTTTAACTACGTAAAGATTTCCTTCATATCCTGGAGCCCAGTCTTCATTATGTCCCAGAAATACTTTTTTGCCCTTGTAGGCTAGCGTAGTGCATTTTTCATTTGCAGTGTTTATCATTGTTTCTTCATTGCATAAGAGGATGATATCTTTTAGGGGTATTGTTGCTCCGTCTGCTATTCCTTTTAGTTCTTCGAGATATTGAGGGAAGTATTTCAGGATTATTTTTTCTATCTCTTTCGTCTTTTTATCGAGTGAAAATTTAGAATTTTTCGAGTAGTTGTAGTAGAATTTCTGCCTGTCCTGGTTGTAGGGTATCAGTTTTTCTTTAAGACATTCACCGATTCCGAATCCTATCTCATAGTTGGTTCCGGAAACTTCTATATAGGATATTTTTTCCACAATAGTATTCTCCTTTTTGGATTTATAAATCTTTATACTGCTGAAGTTACACAAGGGCTACCTT
>JAHIPG010000036.1 GCA_018894775.1 Nanobdellota archaeon | reverse complement strand
TAATATTTGTATTTGATAATTTACATATTTTTAAGGTTAAATTTAGTGTTGGGTTTCTTTCTTTTTTTAATACCATTCCAACCAGTCTTCTTGAGCATCCTAACTTTTTAGCTATATTTTTTTGTGTTCTGAATTTATTCTTTAGAACAATTCTTATTTTGTTTAGTTCGAATTCTTTTAGTATAGCAGTATTGTTAGGATTTATTTCTAAAAATTTTTCAAATGTTATTTCTTTAATTCTTATCACCTTAAGTTATACTTTGAGCTTTTTGTAAGCGACCGGAGTAGTCGATATATATCGTTTTAACCTCGCTAAACTCCTCAAGCGCAGTCCAGCCAGCTTCTCTTGTTCCATTGCCTGTGTCTTTTGTTCCTCCAAAGGGAAGGTGTACTTCTGATCCTATTGTGCTTGAGTTTACATAAGTTAATCCTGCTTCGATTTTTTCTATGGCTATGAATGCATTCCTGATATCATTTGTGTAGATTGAAGAGCTTAATCCGTAAGTAACATTGTTTGCTACATTGATTGCTTCGTCAAGATTTTTAACAGGTATGATTGCTATTGTTGGTCCAAAGATTTCTTCTTGTGCTATCTTCATGTTTGGTTTGACTTCTGTGAATATGGTTGGCTTGTAGAAATATCCTGGTCTGTTTACTGGCATTCCTCCGCAGAGTAGTTTAGCTCCTTCTTTTTTCCCGATAAGAGTATAATGGTGTACTTTTTCTACTGCTTTTTTGTTTACCAAGGGTCCGATGTCTGTATCTTTTTTAAGTCCGCTGCCAAGTACTAATTTTTTGGTTGATTGCAGAAGCATTTTTTCAAATTTTTCTTTTACTGATTTGTGGATTATTACTCTTGATGCTGCTGTGCATCTTTGTCCTGTTGTTCCGAATGCTCCCCAGAGAACCCCTTCCAGTGCTAATTTGAGATTAGCATCTTCCATTATGATTATTGGGTTCTTGCCTCCTAGTTCTAGGCCTACTTTTTTTAGCCCTGCATTTTCTGTTACAAATTTTCCTGTTTCTTTTGAGCCTGTGAATGAGATTGCTCTTACTCTTGGGTGTTTTATCAGTGCTGTTCCTGCTGTGCTGCCTGGTCCTGTGACTAGGTTTACTGCTCCTGCTGGTACTCCAGCTTCTGTTAGTATCTCTATTAGTTTTACTGCGCAGAATGGTGTGTCTGATGATGGTTTGAGGATTACAGTGTTTCCGCATATTAGTGCTGGTGCTATTTTCCAGGAGGGTATTGCGATTGGGAAGTTCCATGGTGAGATAAGACCTACTACTCCTAATGGTTGTCTTATTGTCATGCAGAATTTATCTTTTAGTTCTGATGGTACTGTATGCCCAAATAATCTCCTACCTTCACCACCCATATATTCGAAGATGTCAATCGCTTCTTGGACATCTCCTTTTGCTTCGTTCAGAACTTTCCCCATCTCTTGGGTCATAAGTTTGGCTAATTGGTCTTTATTTTGTTTGAGTAGTTTGGCAACCTTAAATAGGATTTGCCCTCTCTTTGGGGCCGGTGTGTCTTTCCAGGCAGGTAATGCTTTTTCTGCTGCTCTGACTGCTTTTTCAATGTCTTCTCCGTTTCCTTTTTGAAATATTGCGATTGGTTTTCCAGTGCTTGGATCTATACTTTTGAAAGTTTCTCCTTTAACAGATTTTATCCATTTTCCACCTATGAATAATTTGTAAGATTTCATCCTCACACCTCTTTTTTATTTAATTATTATCAGTACTATAGGGTATTTTTGTTTAAATAAATTTCGAGTTGTTGGTACTTATTATTTTATTTTTTACTTACATGATAAGTATATTTTCTTACATAATAATTAGATTGCATTCTAAGAGCGTATTTCTTACATAGTAAGAAATATCTTACATGTTAGGAAAAATTTATATATAAATACTTACATAATAAGTATAAAAAAGGGGAGATATATTGGATTTGCATAAAAAAGAGGCTGGAATAGCAAATAAGCCTAGCCAGAATTCTCAAGATATATTAGACGATATAAATCAGAAATATAACATAACAACTCAACAGCTAAAGCAATTAATTAAACAAAAAGAGGAATCTATACCTCTCTATATTTTTGACAATGAAGAATTAAGTGGTCTACAATTCATAGTTAAGTATCTGAAGGAAAATAAGAATCTTAACTATTCAAAAATAGCAAGAAAAATAAACAGGAATCCTAAAACAATATGGACTACTTATCAACACGCTAAACAAAGACTCCCAGAAAGATTTGAAGAGCAGGAAACTGAATTATCTATCCCTGTGAACATATTTTGTGACAGGAAATTGAGCGTTCTTGAACATATAACTCGGCATCTGAAAGAAGTATACGATCTAAATTATACTGAAATCGCTAAACTGCTACGCAGAAGTCCAAAAACTATCTGGACAGTATATCAAAGGGTGAATAAAAAATTAGGATAAAGTTAACAAAAAAAAGAGGAAAGAGCATAATTTTGTTAATGTTAATAGCTTTTGCATTATTGATACTATTTGCTGAATGGGCTTTGATAAACACAAAATTTAGAATTCTTCCTTAATCTTTTTTCTTTTCTTCGAAAACAGTATAGCCACATGTTCCGCATGTTTTCCTGTTTTTGTGCTGTGCTAGAAATATTCCTGGTCCGCATCTTGGGCAGTTGGGTTGTTTTTCCAGTTTATCCCCTTCTATTTTGTACTTGCTGTATTTTTTGCTGGGTATTTTGTTTTTGACTTGTTTTTTTGCCATTTTACTCTTCTTTTTTCTCCTCTACTGGTTTTTCTTCTTCCTTTGGCTCTTCTTTTATTTCTTCTTTTGGCTGTTCTGCAGGTGCTTTAGCTTTTGGAGATTCTTTAGCCGGAGCTTCGGTTGCACCTTCTGCTGCCTTTTTCTCTTCTTTCTTATTTTTTGGTTCGTACTTTTTTACATCTTCAACGTTGTTATAAACATGAGCGATTATTTTAGCCTTGCATCTTCCGAATCTTGGGTAGATATGTCTGACGGCAACAAGATCTTCTTTGACCTTTTGTGTAGAAGCAATATTTTTTTTGATATCATCTCTTGATGGAGTTTTGTCACCAGGATATTCTACTTCGAAACTTAGTCTTTTCCTGACCAATAAAGGTACATCTTTTTCTTTTAATAATTTGAGATTCATCTTACTTTAATAACATATTCTCCTTTGCTTTTGATGTTGACTTTTTTTGCGATATCTGACTTGTTGGCATCAATTATATTTATTCTGCCCTGCCAGTTTTCTGAGAATTGATTCCTGTGACATATAGGGCATTCATTACCTGTTACGAATACTTTACATTTTTTACAGACTTTTTTTGCCATTATTTAGCTCCTTTCTTCTTAGCTGGTGTTTTTGTAGCTTTTAATTTTTTCTTTAATTCTTCTTCAATCCATTTTAGGTTTCCTAGTTTGGGCTGCCTCATCGTTAATCCTATCTTTGGATTTGAAGGGTCTTTGAAGCTTACAGCGATTATTCTTGATCTGCAATGGTCGTTAACTTTCAGTGATTTTTTGCTTTCTTTCCCTGTTAATACATTTGATTTGCTGAAGCTTACAAAATCGTCCATTGTTTGTGATACGTGGATCATTCCGTCTATTGGTCCTACGTCGATAAATGCTCCAAAGTCAGTTATATCAGTGATCTTGCCTAATACTACTTCCTGTAGTTCTGGTTTGAAGCTTAATATCTTGAATGTTGTGTCATAATAAGCTGCTCCGTCTCCAGGGATTATCTTTCCTTCCCCTATGTTGAGTACGTCTGACACTCCGATGATTATTCCTAAGTCCTTTGACATGTAGCCTTCAAACTTTTCGTTTAGTCTCTTAAGTATGGAATCCTTTGTTTTTTCTGAAAAAGAGTTTGGTGGTACTCTTATATGTCCTTTTACTTCTAGTTCGTAAAACATTTTATAAATTAACAAGAAAATGTATTTTTAAACCTTTCTGTTTGGAGAAGTTTTGTAAATGCTGGTATTCTTGATTTATTCGGCTTTTAATAAGGTTTTAGCGCAACATATTTAAGTGATGGAGCTTTTCTTATTTTCTTGATTAAACAGATGTGGGGTGAGTAATATTAGAAGAGATGAATTGGAAAAAGCTATGGATGCTTTCATGAAAGAGATAAAAGTTATGCTGAAGGCTTTCGATAAGGATGATGAAGCTGATGTTATAGAAGAGCTATATGACCAGAAGAAGGAAGTCATGCTTGAGGATACAGTAAAATATCTCAAAGAAGTGGAACATATGGAATTTGTGTGAAATATTGAATAATAAAATATTTAAACCCTTGAGGTATAGTCTTTTTTTAGAGCAAAAAAAGGAGGAAATACTAATTTGACTATAATAAATAAGATTACTGCTAAGGGATTCAAATCTTTTGCAAAACAAACGGAAGTCATATTTGGGAATGGGTTTAATTGTATCTTGGGGCCTAATGGGGCAGGTAAGAGTAACATCATGGACCTTCTCTGTTTTGTGTTGGGTAAGACTTCTGCTAAGAGCCTTCGGGCAGCGAAATCCGCGAACTTGATTTATAATGGTGGTAAGAAAGGTACTCCTTCTAAGGAGGCAGAGTGTTCTATATTCTTCGATAATTCTAGCAAGAAATTTCCTGTTGAAAGTTCTGAGTTGAAGATTACCAGAAAGGTTAAGCATTCAGGTAATAGTATCTATAAGATTAATGATGAAGTACGTACAAGGCAGCAGGTAGTTGATATGTTGAGGGGTGCAAATATAGAGCCTGATGGTCATAATATAATCCTTCAAGGGGATATTGCTAGGTTTATGGAGATGAAACCTGTAGATAGGAGAGAGCTTGTTGAGGAGATTGCAGGTATATCTATTTGGGAAGATAAGAAACAGAAAAGTTTGAAAGAGCTTGATAAGGTAGAAGAACGGCTGAAAGAAGCTAAGATTATGATTGCTGAGAGGGAAAAATATCTGAAAGAATTAAAGAAAGATAGGGATAAGGCTTTGAAATATAAGGAGTTTGAGATTAATGCTAAGAATAACAAGGCTACCTACTTGTATTTACAGATTAAGGATAAGACTGCTAAGAAAGAAGAGGCTGATTCTAGACTTAATAAGCAAAAGCAAGATCTGGAGAAGATTAAGAATAATATATCTGAGATTGGCCAGAAGATAGATGATAAGAAGGAAGAGGTTAAGAAACTTAGTGAGGATATGAATGCGAAGGGTGATGATGAGAGAAGGAAGATAAACAAAGATATGAGGGATTTGAGTGAATTTATAAGTAGGGATGATGAGAGACTTAACACCTGTAAGAGTGAGATAACAAAGTTAATAGGTAGGATGCATCAGTTAAAACAGGAATTACAGGATCATGATAAATCAATCCATGAGCTTGATTTGAGAAGAGAAGATCTGAATACAAAAGTGATTAGTCTTACAAAACAAGAGAAGACAATCCAAGAAGAGATAGATGAGTTTAAGACAAAGTTTGGGATAAAAGATTCTAATTTTGATACTAAGCTTGACGATCTTGAGAAGGAAGTTGAGTCAAAACAAGAAGAGATTCTAAGCAAGCAGGAAGATAAACAGGCCTTGATTGCTAAGAAGACCGAGTTAGGATTACAGATTAGATCTGCTGATGAAAAGATTAACGAACTTATGAACATTCAGAAAGCAGATCAGGAAAAAGTAGAACAGCTTAAGAAGTCCAGGGAAGATTTTGGAATTGTTGTGAAGGATCTTGCTGAAATATCAGAGAAAGATTCTAAATATGCTGCAGACCTTGCTAATGTTACAAAAAAGCTTACAGGTATTTCTGAAGAGCTTGCAAGGCTGAATGCTAGGCAGACAAGCATAAGAGAGTTTGCTGCAGGAAGTGATGCTATAAAGACTGTTCTTGGACTTGGAAATGGTATTTTTGGTACTGTATCTGATCTTGGAAAAGTCAATCCAAAATATTCTATGGCTTTGGAGATAGCTGCAGGTTCAAGGGTTAAGAGTGTTGTTGTAGACAATGATGAGACTGCGGCAAAATGTATTAAGCATCTTAAAGAGAATAAGGTAGGTGTTGTTACTTTTTTACCTCTAAATAAGGTTAAACCTGTGCCATCCAACCATATGGTTCAGAGTATGTCTGTTAAGAAAGGTGTTGTCGGCTTTGCTGTCGATTTGATAAGTTATGATCCTAAATTTAAGAATATTTTTTCACACGTTTTTGGAAATACTTTGGTTGTTAATAATCTTGATACTGCACGTAAGTTGGGTGTGGGTGCTGCCCGTATGGTAACTTTGGAAGGCGATCTCATAGAATCGAGCGGTGCGATGGTCGGAGGTTATAGAAGGAAAAGGGTTGGTGCTTTCAAGGAGAAGCAGTTAGGTACTAATATATCTAAGTTGAGCAAAGAAGAGTCTGAACTTAAGAAACAGGTTGATGAATTAGGTGAGAAAAAGCTTCTTAACGGAAATTCATTGTGGGACCTTAAAGAGCGTAAGGCTATTTTGGAAGGAGAAATTACGAGTCTTGAAAAGATGATAGGGTTCTCTGGTGATGTTGGTGAATTCAAAGAAACTAAAGATAAACTAACTAAGCAGATGGAAGCTATCATTGAACAGATAAAAGAGTCAGAGGTAAAGATTTCTCTACATAATAAAGACTTTGAAGATTTGAAACAGAGAAGAACTAAGTTGAAGGAAGCTTTAAGGAGGCCTGAAGTTGAGCGAGGCTTGAGTGAGTTCGGTGAGAAGAAACAGAATGTACATGTGGAATTGACAGAGGCTAATTTAGAGATCAAGAGTATTAATAGCAGAATAAATGATCATTTTAAGAAAGAAAAAGAAAAATTACAGGAAATAATCAGACAGCAAGTAAAAGATCAAACCAGATTTGAGGAAGAGATAAAAACTCTTGAGGAAGGATTGAAGAATAAGAAAATATCATTGAAGAATAAGGAATCAAAAGAGAAGAAATTCTATACAGAATTCAAGTCCTTGTATGATAAGAGACAGAAGATGAGTGGGTTTATAGTGCAACAGGAACAGAGGCTGGTTGGGGAAGAAGGTAAGATAAAGCTTGTTGAAGAGAAGATAAATAACATTAACAATAATAGGGCTAAATTCAGTTCTGAGCTGGCAGGCTTGGAAGAGGAGTTCAAAGAATATGGTGATGCTAAGATTCGAAGAGGTATAGATGAACAGCGGTTACTATATGAGATAAGGCAGTTTGATGGTATGATGAAAGATTTGGGTAATGTTAATTTGAGGTCTTTGGAGATTTATGAAGAGGTCAATACTAAATATAAGGAGATTCTTGAGAAAAAAGATAAGATGAGGGAAGAGAAGGAATCAGTTATCTCTATGATGAAGGAGATTGATGGTAAGAAGCAGTTTAGCTTCATGAAAACTTTTAAGATTCTTAAGAGGAATTTTGAAGATTGTTACTCAAAGCTTTCGACCAAAGGTTTGGCTGTATTGGAGCTTGAAAATAAGCAGAAAGTGTTTGAAGGTGGTGTAGATATTAGGGTTAAGCTTATTGGTAATAGATTCTTGGATATCAAGAGTTTATCTGGTGGGGAGAAGACTTTGGCTGCTTTGGCATTCATATTTGCTATACAGGAATTTAATCCTGCAAGTTTCTATCTGTTAGATGAGGTGGACGCTGCTCTTGATAAGAGGAACTCTGAGCTGTTATCTAAGCTTATCGCACAGTACTCTAGTGGGGCTCAGTACATAGTTGTTTCTCACAATGATAATGTGATCACAGAAGCTAATAATATATATGGTGTTTCCATGCAGGAAGGTGTTAGTAAGGTTGTTAGTTTAAGGGTTTAGCAACCTAGACGTTTTGTTTCTTTGAAAAGAAGTTCTTTACAGATTTTTATTACATCATCTTTGTTGTCTTTGGGTACAGCTGTACATATTCCGATTCCTTTATGTCCGCCTGCGTCTTCTGAGTCTGTTAGTTCTTTGATTATTGTTTTCATCTCTTCTCCAAGTATTATTTCGCTTGGATGATTTCCTTTTTTATCTTTTGCTAAGTTGTTTTCTGTCATAGTTATCATGTAGCAATCCTTTGCTCCGTATGCTGGTTGAACATCAAAAAAGAATAAACTTTCAGGATAAAGTGTATTTGGATAATATCTGTCTTTTAAGCCATTACCTTTTGGCCTTCTTTTTTCTTCTACCTTCATTATTACGCCATGTTCATTTGTAATCATGGGTGTTATGTATTCCCTGTATTTTTTCATCTCTGTAATGCTTTCCTTGGCAAGTGCGTTTACTATCGGTTGATTTATTACATCTTGCCATTTCTTTTTGTGATCCGCACAGTCTCTTATCAGTTCTTCTCTGAATCCTAGTTTAAGTTTCCTTTGTGATCTTGCTATAAGCATCAATCTTAGAACAACTGCATGGTTCTTCATATCATAAGGTGCTTCTGGTGTTGTATACCTTGCTGCATCTACGATATCAGTTCCTTCCACCAGTTTTTGGAATCTTTTTATTCTTGGAAAATCTGGTAGGAGGTGGTTGTATAATAATGATGCGCATGAGGGTGATGAAGCATCATAGATATGGTTGCCCAGATATCCACCTTCAAATAATCCTGTTTCATGGTGGTCTGCCCAGAAGTTTACTCTTGCATCTTCAAAAATAACTTTTCCTTCATGTTTTGCAGGCTCACCTTTATTGTATATTGGATTTCTTGGTTGAGGCAGGTCAACAACATCATCTGTTTCTAGTAGTATTAACTTTCCAGCATTTATTGGTTTGTAATCTGAGAATATGATTTCTTTGTATTTTTTAGGATTGACATAGCACATCATCACTGCACTAACAATTCCATCTGTATCTATATGTGTGACTAATCTTGGTCCAGAACTAATCTTTTCCAAGTCTTTTTGGATATCAGTTTTGTAAGTCTTTTTAACCATGTCATCTAATGAGGATAATATCTTTCTTTGGTGTGATAAAGGGTATTTGCTTATTGTTTTTTTGAATCCTTTGTATTCGTCTTTCATTTTATCTCCTTAATGGTTTGTAGAACATCTCTTTGAAAAAAATAAAAAAAATAAAAAAAGGTTGGCTTTTTTAGTAATAAGCTTGGCCTTCACTAGCTGGTATCTCTTCGTCATCATTTGAATTCATTTTATTGAATGCTATGATAAGTCCAAGGATAACCAGTAATACTACTAGTACACCAAATCCGATTACTAGAGCGTTCTTTAGACTTGCGAAGTTTGTTTCGCCAGCTGTTGCAGCTGTTGTTGTGCTTGTAGCACTACCTGTAACATCTGCTGTTAGAGTTGTTTCCTTTACGATTGTGTTTCCGGACTTAACTTTAGCTGTGAAACTGTGTGTTCCAGCTTCAGCATCTTCTTTTGGTTTAACGTATACGTACATCTCACCAGTTGAGTCAGGTCCTAGTGTAACCATAGCAGGTTCAACTCTAGCTGTAGCCCATAGCTCTGTTCCAGCAATCTCTACTGAGTAGACTGCTGAACTGTCACCAAGGTTAGCAACCATTATTTTGAATGCTGATTCAATACCAGCTGCTAGTTCTTTGCTTGTACCATCAACACTTACTAGTGTTTCTGGAGCTGTTGCTGTTGCGGTTGCGTCTGCAGCTTTAACATGAACAGTTTCTGTGTGTGTAACTGTTTCTTTATTCCTGTTGTAGCTTAGTGTAACTTCAACAGCGTAGTCGCCTTCTGCAGCGTCTTGTGGTATTGTAAGTCTCATTTCTTCGCTTGATTCTGATGTTTCAATTTCATCTTCATCATATTTGTTAAGATCTTCTTCAGATACTAACTCATCTATGTATGTTCTTGCTGAAACACCTAAATCAGGTATACTTACAGTTACCTTTATGTTTTCTTCTTTTTTGTCGCCCATGTTTTCAACTCTTACGGTTGCGAACATAGCGCTTCCAGCTGTGACAGTACTTGGCCTTAGAATTACATCTTGGATGTCTAGTCTGTGCCTTTGCTCTTCTATTTGTAGTTTATACTTAACCTGATGTACGTAATCATGGTTGTATAACTCAACATGTAGAAAGTACTCTTCTGATGCATCCATGTCGTTTGGTAGTTCTATGTTAAGAACTTTTTTCATAAGTACGTTAGCTACTGGGTAGTCAAACATACTTGTTGAATCTTCGACATCTTCATATTCATATCCGCCGAGCCATGTTTTTATTTTCAAGTCATCCTTTATTTCGTCAAACTCGAATTTAATTTCTATTTCTAGCTCTCCGCCCCTTTCTGCATAGAATGAACTTCCACCTTCTGCAAGGTCTTCATCATTCACTTCTACTTCGAAGGAGGTAGGCGTTGCCAATGCTGCACTGCTAACTACTAACAATCCAACTAGTAAAAGTAGAATTGCAGTAATTTGTTTTATTGCTTTCATGGTATATACCCCCTAAACTTTTGTTTAGTATTATTTTGTTATTCTCCAGGAGTTATAAAGCCTTTATAAAAGTTTCGGTAGGAATTAAGCCTATCTTGCCTTTAACCGTAATATTACCAGGAATACTACTAATATTAGGAATAGGAAGAATAGTCCTGTTATTATCCCTTTTAGTCCTTGCATATAAAAGCTTGATTGTTCATTATGTGTTGCTGTG
>JAHIPG010000035.1 GCA_018894775.1 Nanobdellota archaeon | reverse complement strand
CCAAAGAAAAATAAGCTCACTATGGAACCAAAAAGGAATAACAATCAAAGAAACAATCATGAGCGTACTAGCAACATGGCAACTAAAAGGACTAAATACCTTTAGCATGCTGAGACAAACCCTCAGCAGCTAAACGGTTACTTTTGAAGCAAATATTTAAAAACCTGAACTCTTCAACATCATGCAATGTTAGAGACCATATTTGGAATATTTGGTGGGTTGGGATTATTCATATTTGGTATATTCGTGATGGGGGAAGCTCTCCAAAAATTAGCAGGCGATAAAATAAGGACAATTCTTAATAAACTTACCAACAAGGGCTGGATGGGGGTGGCTGTTGGAGCATGTGTTACATCAATAATGCAGAGCAGCTCAGCAACAACTGTTCTAGTTGTAGGTTTTGTTAGCGCTGGCTTAATGACTCTGACACAAGCTGTCGGTGTTATTCTTGGAGCAAATATAGGTACTACAATCACTGGACAATTGATAGCATTCAAATTAACCAAGTATGCTTTACCAATATTAGGAGTAGGGAGTTTTATTTTCCTGTTTTCCAAGCGAAAAAAAATAAAACACTTTGGAGAATCCATTTTTGGATTTGGAGTTTTATTCCTTGGTTTGTCGATAATGAGCACTGCAGTGAAACCTTTAGGAAGCAGTATTTTTGTCCAGGACCTTTTTATCAATTTTAGCCATAACCCTCTACTAGGAATCCTTGTTGGGATGTTAATAACAGCACTTGTTCAAAGCAGCTCTGTAACTATAGGTCTTGTCATAACATTAGGATTATCTGATCTTATAACTTTAGGTGCTGCGATACCATTAATCTTAGGGGATAATATTGGGACATGTATAACTGCTGGTTTAGCAAGCATCAGGGCAAACATCTCTGCAAAAAGAGCTGCGGCTATACATATAATGTTCAATGTAATCGGTGCAGGAATAGCGCTACTGATGCTCCCTTTATACCTTAAGGTAATTCTCTATTCATCAACAGACATCGCAAGACAGATAGCTAATGCACACACAATATTCAATGTTGTCAACGCATTCATCTTCCTACCTTTCATACCATTATTCGTGCTATTAGTCAAAAAAATTGTTCCAGGAAAAGACATTGAAATAACAAGAGGACCTAAATACATTGAAAAAAATCTTCTCAGAACACCATCAATCGCATTTTCTGCCACCTTAAAAGAAATGAGAAGAATGGCAAGAATCACCAAAGAGATGATAAACGATGCTATGGAAGGATTTTACAAAAACAAAAGAGGACCTTTAGAAAAAGTGGCACCAAAAGAACAAGTTGTTGATGACTTACAAACAGCTATATCAAATTACCTGGTTGAATTAACTCAAAAAGAGCTTAGCGAAGATCAATCTGAAAGAATTCCTGCATTATTACACTCGGTCAACGATATAGAAAGGATAGGCGATCATGCAGAGAATTTTGCAGAATTCGCTGAAAGAAAGATAGATGAAAAACTAGTTTTCAGTGAACATGCAATCAAAGAGATAAAACAGATGCACAAAAAAATAAATGATATGTTAACAATAACAATCACAGCTTTAAAAACCGAAGACATAAAAGACGCAAAAAAAATTATCAAAATAGAGAAGGAAATTAATTCCCTAACAATAGAATTTAGGAACAGGCACATCACAAGAGTGAAAGAAGGAAAATGTAAAGTATTATCAGGAATAATCTTTTTAGACATGATAATGAATTTTGAAAAAATAGGTGATCATCTAAATAACATAGCCCAAGTTGTAAAGGGGAAGATGAAAGTAAAACGCTTTGAAGAAGATATGATTCTATAAATACTTATTCTACCAATACATTAAAGCGAATGCAGCAAGAACTACTAATCCAATAGCAGAAAGTATAAGGCCGCTTTTAATCATATCCCAAACCTTGATTGAGGGACTATCCGGAGCATTATCAATCTAGGGGTCCTCCGTGGAATGTCATATTATTCCTAATAGTCTTTATAGCAATCATTGTTTTTGCTTATCTAAAAAAAGATGAACTGCTCAGAATAATAAGATTAATTTTAAGCATAAACTATAGGATGTTCTTGTTAGTCAACCTTTTGTAGAAAGTAACATTGATGATTTCTTCTTCTATGTCCCCAAGGTAACGAACAATTGTGTTGAGATATATCCTCACATTTGTATCATTTAATTTACTTATATTCTCTTCAAGTTCTTTTAATGTTCCGTACTTTTTCTCTTTGAAGAGATCAAGCTCTTTATTCATAAGAAGATTGATGTATTTACTTATCTTCTTACCAATAATTTTCAGTGTTTTCTTAAAGGGTTTAGAGGAAATCTTATGCTTTGACATGTATTTAGCTAATGCGTTAAGGTAATCTCCAATGTTTTCTAACCTTTTACTTATCAGGAAGTAAGGTAAGATATAATGCACATTGCCAATCTCTGAATCAACAAGTATTTCACTATTGGTTGCAGATAATGAAATCATCTTTCCAAGCAAATGATATAACCTGTCCATCTCATTTTCATTCCTTGAGATATCTTTAAGTTTCATATCATTGATTATGTGGTTGATATTCGCATTCAAGATTATGTTAATCCTGAAGAATAATTGGTTGGCATTTATCTTGGATAAGTCTAACAGAACTTTTATCTCAATATTTTTTATATCTTCGACCATAATTTCTGTACCACTCATGTAAACCAGGGCTTTCTTTATCAAGGACCTTAAATCCATACTAATCTCATTTTTAGAAAATAGGTTTATTTCTTCAAATCCTAAATAATAAGCTGCGAAAAGAACCTGATCTATATTTGCACCATAGTTATCGATATTCAATGTAATCTTTTTCTTATCCCTATCCTCTAACTTGGTTGAAGGTGATAAGGAAAGGTTACCATCTCTCAATTCTTTTATGCTCACTCTGCTTTTCTCTTTGAGATTATACTTCTTCACCCATTCTTTAGGTAGTGATACTGTGTATGTTGTTCCGGCAATCAGCTGTATTTTACGTTCTGCCATGTTTTCTACTAATTTATACTACTATATAAACGTTTTTATAACTATATAGTTTATATAGCCAAAATATATAATCCTATTTTTCCTTAAAATAATCAGAAAGAAAATGAAAACGAAAGAAATAATAAAAAAAATAGTACTGATGGTAATAATACTATATGTATTCTTACTCAGCATAAACCTAATGGGTGCATCATTTAAGCTATTCGGAAATGGCTTTGCTGAAACACTCATAAGTTTCACAACAAATCCTTTTGTAGGATTGTTCATAGGAATATTAGCTACAAGCATAGTGCAAAGTAGTTCGGTGACAACATCCTTAACAGTAGGATTGGTAGCGGCAGGAGGCTTAAGTGTAGGAACCGCAATCCCTATAGTAATGGGAGCCAACATAGGAACAAGCATAACAAACACAATAGTATCAATGGGTCATATTACAAGAAAGGCAGAATTCAAAAAAGCATTCTCAGCAGCAATAGTGCATGACTTCTTCAACATACTGGCTGTAATCATACTGTTTCCTTTAGAACTCTTCACCCATTTAATAGAGAAATCAGCAGTCTTGCTTACAGGATTGTTTATAGGAAGTCAGACTGTAGGATTTACGAGTCCTTTAAAGATGATACTAAAACCTGTAACACTAATTATTAAAGATCTGCTGGCAGGAAATGCATATATGATTTTAGCATTAGCATTAGTCTTGATATTCTTATCACTAAGATACTTTGTGAAGATTGCAAGACCTTTGGCACAGACAGAATTCAATAGTTTGTTACAAAAGCATTTATTCAAGAATCCTGTAAGGGGGTTCACATGTGGATTATTATTAACAGCCTTTGTGCAGAGCAGTTCAGTGACAACATCACTAATAGTCCCTTTGGTAGGATTAGGCATATTGACTTTAGAAAAAATTTTCCCTTACACACTTGGAGCTAACGTAGGGACAACAATAACAGCCGTACTTGCTGCATTAGCAACAAATAGTCCCGCAGCATTAACAGTTGCGTTTGCACACTTGATGTTTAACATATTTGGGATAATCACGATATATCCAATAAGAAGAATACCTTTTGCATTGTCTAACTTTGTTGCAGACTTATCCTATAAATCCAGGATATATCCGATTGCTTATATAGCATCAACGTTCTATTTGCTACCCTCAGCAGTTGTATTCTTTGTACACTAACCTGACCAGTAAATAAAAGCAAAGAAAGCAAGGATTACTAATCCAATAGCAGAAAGTATAAGGCCGCTTTTAATCATATCCCAAACCTTGATGTAGCCGGTTGAATAAGCCATCGTACCAGGCGGTGTACCAATCGGCAGTATAAGATCAAAAGAAACTCCCAAAGCAGCAAGTATAGCCAATACCCTAATATCCAAACCAAGACTAACGCTGAGAGGCATCATTATAGGGATCATTAAAGCAGCTGCTGCGGTGTTGCTCAAGAAAGCAGTAAGTATTATTCCAAAAGCAGCTATGCTAATAAAAATAATGAATAAAGGGAAACCACTGACAACTTTTTCTAATGCTTCAGCCATTATAAGGTCAAGCCCTGTCCTATGGATAGCCATACCCAGACTTAAACCTCCTCCAAACAAAACAAGAGAAGCCCATCTCGCTTTAGAAAAATCCTCGGTATCTAAAAGCTTAAGCACATATAACAGGATGATTGGAACCAGCGCAACGACAGAACTGGAAATTCCATGAATCTTACTTGTTAACCAAAGGATAACTGTCACAAGAAAAACAAGAAGTACAAGCTTCTGATTATAAT
>JAHIPG010000034.1 GCA_018894775.1 Nanobdellota archaeon | reverse complement strand
CTTCAAAGCGTACTGTGCCATACCTTTAGTAAGCATAACAGCATCAGCATATTCTGAAATCTTATTAAGCATCCTTTTAGGCTTCTTCAAACCTTTGATAGCCCCCAAAAAATATCCGTGGTCGACAGCAAACATCAAAGTTCTGCCATCCTTCTGTATTATTCTTGATAACCTATTTTCTAAACCCCAATCCATTTTAAAAAACCTCCAAAGTTTTAATAGAAAAATAGTGATTTAATAAATATTATTATACTCAGGTTAGCAAGTACTCAATACTGTCTCTCTTGATGAATAATAGTAAGTTTTGTTTTTATGTAAAATCTAATATAATAATATTTTTAAAAAGTCATCAATAACCAATTATATGGAAAAAATACTGGTGATAGACTATGGTTCTCAATACACTCATCTGCTCGCACGTAACATTCGAAGGCTGAACGTTTATTCTGAGATAAAACAGCCAGACGTTACAAAAAAAGATCTTAAAGATGTAAAAGGAATAATACTATCAGGCGGACCAAACAGCGTATACGAAAAAAATGCTCCCAAAATCAGCAAAAAAATATTGGAATCAGGAATACCCATACTAGGAGTATGCTACGGCCATCAACTTATTTCTCACATGCTGGGTGGAAAGCTGGAAAGAGGAGATTCAATGGAATACGGCTTCGCAATGATGAAAACAGAAAAAAATCCACTCTTCAAAGGATTATCAAAACAAGAAGTTGTATGGATGAGCCACGGAGACCATGTAAAAGAACTGCCAGAAGGATTCCAATCAATAGGCTACACAGACAGATGCCAAAATGCAGCAGTATGTAACAAAGAAAAAAACATCTTTGGTTTACAATTCCATCCTGAAGTAACACATACAAGAAACGGGATGACTATTCTTGATAACTTCGTGAATTTATGTGATGCAAAAAGAGAATGGAAAATAGAAAACTACATAGAAAGCCTGAAAGCAAAGCTAAAGAAAAAAATTGCAGGAAAAAAAGTATTTTTGCTTGTATCAGGAGGAGTAGACAGCACAGTAACTTTCAGACTATTAAACGAAGCACTAGGAAAAGATAAAGTAATCGGATTACATATCGATAACGGATTCATGAGACACAAAGAATCCTGCCATATAATCAAAGAATTCAAAAAATTAGGACTTAATGTAAAAAAAATAGACTGTTCAGAATATTTCCTGAAAAAGATAGGCAAAACAACAGATCCAGAGACAAAAAGAAAAATAATCGGAAAAGCATTCATCGATGTAACCAACAAAGCAATAAAACAAACAGGGCTTGACAAGAACTCAATACTCTCACAAGGAACAATATACCCTGACACAATAGAATCAGGGGATACAAAAAATTCTGACAAGATAAAAACACACCACAATAGGGTCAGCATAGTAAGAGAAATGATAGAAAAAGGCCAGATAATAGAACCAATAAAAGACCTATACAAGGATGAAGTAAGATTAATAGGCTATAAACTTAAGATACCTTCACACATGATCAAAAGACACCCCTTCCCAGGACCAGGGCTAGCAATAAGATGTTTATGCAGCGATAGAACAAGAAAAATATCAAAAAGACTGCAGAAAAAAGTAGACAACGTAATAGACCCTTATTTCTTAACCTCAAAAGTATTACCAATAAGAAGCGTAGGAGTACAGGGAGACTCAAGAACATACAGAAACCCAGCAATGATAATAGGGGAAGCGGACTGGGACAAACTAAATACAATATCAACAGAAATATGCAACAAGGTAGAAGAGATTAACAGAGTAGTCTGGCATGTAGCAGGAGACAAAGACCTAGATCTAAGGAAAGCATATCTTACCAAAGAAAGGCTTGACTTGCTGAGAGAGGTAGACCTAACAGTAAGAACCTTCATATGCAAAAATGACTACAATAACAGAATATGGCAGATGCCTATTGTATTATTGCCATTAGGAACAGACGGAAAAGAAGCAATAGTCTTGAGACCAATATGCTCAACAGAAGTAATGACAGCAAACTTCACAAGAATGGACCAGGATGACGTAAAAAGATTAGCAAAGATAATACTCAAGAATAAAAAAATAAGTGCAATAATGTATGATATAACCAATAAACCACCAGGAACAGTAGAGTGGGAATAATTCTTCAGAAAGATTAATAAGTGACTAAATTAAGATTTGTAATATGAAAAAGAAAAAAGATATATCCCCTGGCATGAGCAAATTATTAAAAAAAATAAAAAAAAGAGTTGATGCTGCAAAAGAGGTAGAAAAGAGAGGCGGAAACAAGTATGAACAGCTGGAAGCAAGACTACTTGATGAAGACACAGAAAAACT
>JAHIPG010000381.1 GCA_018894775.1 Nanobdellota archaeon | reverse complement strand
AGGAATATTTTCAGGGAGCTCATAGGATTCTATGAGTTGGGCGATGATATTCTAGCAAAAAGCTGCAGTAAGTATGAAGCAGAAAAGGAGAAGTATTATGGTGATCTTCTTGGGGCTAATGGCATCAATGTTCCTGGAAATTATGATATAATCTCTTTCAGGATGATAAAGAGCAAGATGAAAGAATTTGGTATAAGCAGGAATGATTGTGGTTTCACCCAGGAATGTATGGTCAATAGTTGGTTTAGTATTATGGAGAAGGTTGATGCTGTTGATTTCCGTGACATTCCTAAGGAAGAGTTGGAACTTCCTTTCAGGCTTTTTAAAGATGAAATCAGGAAAGTTTTAGATTTAGGTGTTTATCCTAATGATTGTAATTGGGCTGGCAATGCTTTGTATGATGGTAAGGAGAAGAAGGTTTATCTCATTGATTTTTCTGATTGGAATAAAGATTTTTTTAGTAATGGGATAAAAGAGTTTTGCGAAGCTTTGGAACATGGGGAGTTTAATTTCCGTTGGAACTGATTAAGATTATAGTCTTTTCTAGTTTTTCTTCCAAAATATTTTTATACCGCCTTAATATTGGTAAGTTCAGATGTCTAAAATAAAAAGAGCTTTAGCTATTGCTGCATTAGCGGCCTTAGTCGGTTGTACTACTATTCCTAAGAATAATGTTCCTAAGAATAATTTTCCTAAGTCAAGAGAGTATACCCAGTTAGAAAGTTTAGTTCTTGAGAAGACAAAGGATAATCAGACGGTCATGTTTGGTGATAAGCATTTGGAATATTCTAAGGATAGTGAATTCGTTATTAATATTCTTCCAGAATTGAAACAACAAGGTTTTGATTACCTGGCATTAGAGATTGACACTTCAACAAAGGATCCTGATTTTTCTAAGAAAGTTAAGAAGTTCATTAAGAAGTATGATAAGGGCGGATATAATATTGCTGATCTGATGAAATTTAGTGTTGGTTTGGATGATGAGGAGCTTGATTCTATCGACAGGTATTTCTTGAGGAATTTTATAGATTATACAGATGGCAGGCAAAAAGGTTTTAGTTTTTTTATGAGGGATGTTTCCAGGCTGATTGCTCCTGGCTGGAAAGAGCTTGTTGATGCTGGAAAAGATAATGGTTTTAAGATTGTTCTTTATGATGCTGCAGTTGGTAGTTATGAGACTTTTAATGAGCGTGATGAGGTGTCTTATAAAAATCTGAAGGAGAGGATATTTGATAATGACCATGATGCTAAAGTCATAATTTACTGTGGTTCTGCCCATCTGGGTGAGGACTCTTTGTATGACCAGAATATTATATTATGGGATATTATAATTCTGGATAAGACAACTGGAGGTTTGTATAATAGCATTGGTTACCATCTCAATAAGCATACTAAAGACAGGAATCTTGCTGTGGATCTTTCTCCTAGTGATGATATGCCTGGTGTAGATATTAGCTTAGATTTGGATAAGCAGAAGGTTAATTAAGGATTTTGAATTCTTCAAAGCATTCTTCATCTTCAAAAGGAGTTATCAATAATTCCAATAGGTGTTCGTTGCTTGTTGGGTAATATTTGCAGATGTAGATGAATCCTGCTGCGTATTCTTTCAGGCTTTTTGGTTTCATATCAGATTTTATTATTTTCCTTATATGTTTCTCGTATTTTTTTGGTATCTCAAAGCATTTTTTATATTTTTCACCAATTTTCTTGTGCATGTCTGCTATCTTTGCTGCCGGTATCTTGTATTTTTTTTCATCTATGAGTACTTTTAGTGATATTGCTGTTGCCATGCCTTCTATGGTGCAGTTGTATCCTGATTCGTGGACAGAATAGAAGTTCTCTTGCACGTAGTGTACTGTCTCATGGACAATATCTTCCAGTAATATCTCTTCGTAGTCTATTTTCATTCCCTGTAATTCAAACTCTTTCTTGTGGTATGCTTTCCTTACTATATTGTAATTCAGGCAGATAGAGTTATCTCTATGTGGATCAAAGTGTGAGTCCCCTTTGCAGAATTGTATCTGTGGATAATCATAGGCCTCAATATCCAGTCCTAGTTTTTTCATTGTCGCCGGCCAGTATTCGAATAGAAGTTCATTTACGTACCCTTCTAGGTGTTCTCTTCTCGGATTTTTTACAGTGCACCGCATATCTTATATAAGGCGTTCAGAATATTAAAATGTTGCTATTCTAGTCTATTTTCAGTATCTTTCTTTTTCCATTTTCACTATCTTTGTGAAATGGTATGTTCCATCGTCATCCTTTATGTTGTGAAATCTTGTGTTTAGGGTAACCTTGCTTCCGTCTTTTTTAATTGCTGTCCAGGTTATCTTTCCTTTTTCCTGATGCATCGTCTTGTTTAGTTTCATCTGGTTGAATATGCTTCCGAAGTCTAGAAGGTCCTGTAGTCTTAGCTTTACCATCTCTTTTGCTGTGTATCCTAGTTTCTTTGCTGCTTTCTCATTGACCCATGCGAATGAGAATCCATCCAGGTCTACTATGAAGTCTATTTCTTTGAAGAATTTTTTTCCCTTTTTTAGTAGTTTGTCTTGCATACCTTTTATTAGGGATTGTTTTTTTTTAAATTTTACTTTTTTGAGAATTGACAAAATAACTGTTCAGGTTAGATTGGTCTCATCTCAGTTCCATGCTGTGTATTATTTGGGACTTTTCATTTTTTTGCAGATGAAAATCTATTTAAACCTTTAAATATTATATTCTCTTATGAAATTACAATTTAACTGGGGTGCTGCTTTGGGATTAGTCTTTGGTATAGGGGCTGTTATATTGGCGATTTTAGACAACGATAAATTCCCTTTATTTCTGTTCGCAGCAATATTCTTTGTTGTAGCATCCCATTTAGGCCATCATAAGAAAAAGAAGAAATAAAATGATAAAAACTTTGTCTAAGGATATTGTTGTTATTTCAGATGTGCACGCAGCGTATAACTGGGATAATGTTGCTATTGCTGTCAAGGGTATTGCTAATTTTCTGAATCCTAACAATGAACTAAGGAAGGTCATAAAGAAATTGAACCGTTCCAGTGGTGTTGGCGCTGTTGTTTTCAATGGTGATGCTATTGATAATTTTTATGCGGATTATCTTAACTTTACTGATTTCTTCGGGAAATTGAAGAAGAAGAGGAAGAACAATTGGGATCTGTTTAATAAGTCTGTGGGGAATCTTAAAAAGAAGTATTTTCAGATTCCTGGAAACCATGAGTACCGTTTAGAATCTTATAATTATCGTTTCTGGTCCAGGCTTGTCGCTTTTAACATTCCTGATAAGATTAGAAAAAAGGTTGCTAAGAAGATAGGTCATCATAATCATAGGTGGTGGTTTGAGTTAAAATCTGTTCTTCTGAAGAAACGTTTCAAGTATCTTAAGAAATATAAGGGGCTTATCTGTCCTGCTTTCAAACAGTTTGATGGTTATAATATGATTTTTCTGAACACAAGATATGATGTTGTCGCCAGGATGCGTAACTGGTGGAAGCTGTTTAAGAGTTTCTTCAGGAAAGGGTATTTTTTTACTGACGCTCAAGGTCTTAGGACTAAGGATATTCGTTTTGTCAGGCAGACTCTTGCGGATAATGAGGATGATACATTCCATATTTTCATGCATGTTCCTATCATTAACTCTTGTTATAGTAGAATCAATGAGGAGTACAGGCTTGATCTTAGTAATTTTAGGGATAGCATAGCGGAGCAGGGTTTGGATCATGAAGTCTGTTTGGATAACAGCGGAAGATTCCTCAAGACATTGAAACGTTCTAAGAAAAATATCATTCTTGTTACCTCTCACGTCCATGACTCAAAATATTTTTTGATTGACAAGAAGACTATGAAGGCAAAGGAAGTTTCGTTGAAACATTTCAATAGGAAAAGGAATAATCCAATATATATCAAGCATCTTACTACTTTATCATTGGGTAATTTTTCTCCTTATGACCCTTACAAAAGGACAGGTTATCTGAGGATTAGCAACAAGGGTTTCAAGGAAGTTGTTGTTCATAAGTTTGCTCCTAAGGGTAAGAAGAAGTATAATTTTGAGTGGAGTTTCTTCAATTTTATCAAGGAATTGTTCTATTCTGGGTAAGAAAAAATGGGTCTATCAAAACCTTTATAAAAAATTTAACCACATTATTAGTATCAAAAGGAGGTTTAAATATGAAAAGAGCCCTTATAGTTTTGTTTATACTTATTTTCTTATTTGGTTGTGCAAAAGAACAGGCACAGTTGCCAGAGACTGATGAGTTAGAACCGGTAGAGACAGATGTTGAAGGTTTTGAGACTGTTGAGCCGGATGAGGTTATGCCTCCGTCTGAGAAAGGAATATTAAGTTTGCTGGTTTCGGACCAGGATAATGTGATTTCAAGCTTTGATTCTTTGGATGTAACATTTAACCTTGTTAAGATTTACAAACCGCAAAGTTCTGAGGCTATTGAGAAAAATATAAATGTTCTTGCTGATCTTACAGCGCTTCAGAATGACCATGCTTTGGAGATTTTGGAAATGCAGCTTGAAGCAGGTCCATATAACAAGATAAAGTTATACATATCTGATGCAAAAGGTGTTATCGCAGGTAATGATGTAGAAATCCTTTTACCTGGTGATGCTTTGGTGTTCGAGAGGCCTTTCAATATTGATAATGGTGAGACAGTTACTTTCCTTGCGGATATAGAGGCTCTTGAGACTAAGAAGATTTCTGTCTTTAGCAGGTTGCCAAAGTATGAGTTGAGTGCTGTAACATTGAAAAGTGGTTTGACATCTCCTAGCCTGTTGAATATAATGACAGCTGCTGAGATGAAAGCCTTGATAAATGCTAGGGAAGAAAAAAGGTTTGACAGGACTATCTTGATGACTCAGGCTGATGGTTTTACACCTGCAGAAATAACGATTAAGACAGGGACAAAGGTTGTCTGGAAGAATAATGATGAGAAGAAGTTAGGTGTGATATTGGATGGTGTGTTTGATCAGTTCATAAGGGCTGATGGCAGTTATGAACATACTTTCAATAGGGTCGGCAGTTTTCCTTATGTCATGAAATATTATATTTCTAATAAGGGAAGGATTGATGTTATTTTAGCTGATGAGGCGGTTGAGGAAGAGATTATTTCTCAGCCTAAGAGGACTGTTGATATTATGGATTATGGTTTTAGTCCTGCTACACTGACTATCTCAAGGGGTACAGAGGTAACATTTGTCAATAAGGATATTAAGAACCATTTTATTACTATCGGCTTCGGATTTGATAGGTATGAGTTAGCACCTAGTAAGTCTTTCAGCTATACTTACAATGATCTTGGAGAATTTACGTTTCATGACGCTTATGATGTCGGAACGTATGCTGGAAAGATTATAGTGGGTAGATAATCTTTTTTTCTTTTTTTTCTTAATAATCTTGATATGGAATCTGATGTTTCTAGAAGAAGTTCAGGCTTTTTTTGCTAGCCAGTCTTTGATCCACATTGTTGCTTCGCAGTCATTTCTGTTGTAATCAATTATTTTATCAAATATTTCTTTGTACTTCTTTGGATCATTTACGTATTCATAATAGTATGCTATCGCTTCAAGCGCATCTATCTCTTCATGTTCCCAGTCATAACCTATGAATCTTGCTATCTCTTTAAGGCCGTTACCATATGTTGGGAAGGCTATTGATTTTGTCGCAACCTTATACAAATCTATCATGCTTTTTTCTATCTTTTCTTTATGGCTTTTTCCTATATTATGTCTTTCCATGAGTTTTTTGATATGTGTCTTTTCGTAATTGTGCCAGTGATATATGATAAATTCCCCTTCTTTGTATTTGTCTAGCTCATCAAGGAATTCTCTGAACATTTTTTTCTCTTCATTGAAATTGTGTGCGATGAATGGTGTGTATTTGTCTTTTCCATTTTTCCTTACAGTTATGCCTATGAGATAATCCATCTGTTCTATTCCCATTTCACTATCAGGCTGGTCTGTTCCCTCAAGATCTAAGAATATTTCTGTTTTTACTTTTGGAAATTTGAGTACTTCTTTGTTGAGTATTATTGCTTTTCCTGTGTGGACGGCTTTTGCATTGTTCACCATCTTTTCAGCTGTAGGTTTTCCTATTCTGTCTATTTTTACAAGATCTTCTATCTTTGCTTTTGCCAGGTCTCCAACTTTTTTGTATCCTTTTTCGAGTAGTTTTGTCTTTGTGCTTGGCCCTACTCCGCCTACCAATGAAATATCATATATTTTTGTTGCTTCTTCATCGCAGTAGTCACTCCATGGCCATTGGCATCCGTTGTATGTTGGTGAAGGCTTTTCCCCTTTCAGTATTTTTCTTACTTCTTTGATAGCATCTTTAAGTTCTGGCTCAAATTCTTCATATAAGCATTCTTTTTCTTCCTCTTCATTGTTTATCAGATAGAATTTTTTTGGTGTGTAGCCTTGTATCTTTCCTATTATATAGTTGTAGAATGCTGCCTGCATTTTATGCTCTTTTTTTATGTGTTTTGCGAGCTTGATTTCTTTTATTATATAATGATAGTTTCCAAGGTCTGATTTTCCCTTCTTTTTTTCCATTACGTCTGGTTTTCCCATTATGCCTTCTTTCAGCCAGAATATTGGCATTCCTGTAATTGTATCTGTTCCCTTTTTCATCTCTTCCAGTAATAGTTTGAATCCTTGTTCATCATTCTCGTAGTCTATTACACTGCTTTCAGGATACTTATTATTGATTACCCTTGATTCGTGCTCTATACCCCTTTTCATCAGTAATTTTTGGTATTCACTATCTTTATCCTTGTGCTTTTCATTAACGAACTGGTCGCAGTATAGCGTGAATGGTGATTTTACCCATTTCAGCACCATGCTTCCGTTGATTTCCTTTTTACCCTTGAGGCATTTTTCGAGCATCTTCTTTATCTCCATAATTGAGGTATGTTTTGCTGATTTATATGCTTTTGCAATAGGTTTATATATTTTTAGTATTTATTTTTCTTGGTTGAAGATATTTATCCTAAGTTGGCAGTTTCATTGTGGTAATTTCATGAATTTTTTTTCAATAATTCCTTCCCAGTCTCCTGGATTGTAAGTTTGTGTTATTCCGTTCCACGTTTCAAAAACCTTTTTGCCGAAGTATCCTACAGTACAATGGTAATGGAGGACTGTTCCGTTTGATTCATCTATATGTTGATAATATGTGAATGATAAATCATCCATTAATAATTGGTAATTATATTCTCCTCTTCCTTCATGGCATTCTGTCATTTCTCCTTTGTTTATTATTAGTTCTTTAACCATATCTTTTAGCAGCTCATAGGATAGCTCTTTATCTTTTGTTATGATTTTAGCTTCTTTTACCAGCTGTTCAATCTTTTTTTTGTTCTCTCTCCTGAATCCTTTTGGTAGTTTCATTCGATTATTTTTTTCCTCTTGTCTTTTTCTATGACCTCTATCATATATTCTTGAGCTTCCTTTACAAGGTCAGCTAATTTTGTGTATTGGGCATTCTTATCACTATAGTCTTTCATCTCTAGTGCCAGTGCTATTTTTGTTATATAGCATGCTGTGAATGTGTATAATCTTTGCAGGTCTATTAAATCGTTTTTACTTAGTTTTGATTTGTCTATGTCATGGTATATTGATTCTGTTATACTGTTCCCTTCGTCAACTAGTTTTCTTATATTGCTTATGTTATGGGATTCCATAAATTTAATTATTCTATCATATACCTTATCCTGTTCTCCTAGTTCTTTGACCTTTCTGTCAAGGTCTTTCTCCAGCCTGAATGTTTTTGGCAGTCTCATTTCTTTTTTCTTTTGTCTTCAGCTACAAGTTCTTTTATGGTCTGTAATGATCTGTCTATAGATTGATTAGATTTATTTTCATCATCATTTGATCTTGCATATTGGTATAGCTTGGTTGTGTACATCCCCGCAATTATGTATAGCCTATGGAGGTTTGTCAGCTCGTATTCAGTTAGTTGTTTAGGGTTTATTGCTTTGTAGACGTTTCTGATTATTTTATCCGCTTCTTTATGCAGTTCTTCTAGACCAGTATAATCTTGGATTTCTTTTCTTCCAAATTCTATGAGCATATCATATATCGGATCCCTTTCTTCTTTTTGTAAAGCCTTTTCTAGCTTTCCTTCTTTTGCGAATGTTTTTGGTATTTTCATTTTTCTTCCAGTTTTACTACCATGTAGCATAGTCTTAATGCGCTGCTGTACATGTTTATTTCTACTGCAGGGTCTTCATCACCTTCAGCAACTTCATATTCAATTTTGATTGGAATTTCTCCAATTCCTAGGAGTTCTCCTTTGTCATTTTGGATTATGTCGAATGTCCTATTTTGTCTTATGGTATTATGGTCTGTTGTTTTTCCAAGGAATGTTGATATGATTGCGTATTTTCCTTGTAGGCTGTCTGTTTCTACGCCTGCTCTTTTAATTTCTTCACTTTTCACTTTAGGTATCATTGTTATTTTCATCTTGTTGTCTTCTATGTATGCGTCTGTGTCAAGTTCTATGAACATCTCTTCGTATTTGATTATTATTTGATGAAAGTCTTTCTTTTTGTCCTTCACATTTGCTTCCTTGACTAGCTGTTTTGTCTTTTCTTCCAGCCCTTCTTTTGCGAATGTTTTTGGTAGCTTCATTCTTTGTTCTTGATAGATATGTAATATCCTGCATCTTCTAGTGCATTATGTATTTTTTTGAAGTTGTCTTGTTCTTCTTTGTTGAAGATAGGGTCTGTTTCTCTTTTGACTGGTTTTACCCAGAGTGATACTGCTCTGTCTGCGTTAGGGTTTTTGTCTATGGGTGAGTTTGGGCTGTAGTATAGTGCAACTTCTATTGATTTCTTTAGGTCTGGTCTTTCTAGGTATCCTTTTGCCCAGACTTTTGTTACCTTTTTGTCTTTGTGCAGATGGTAGTCGTTTTTGCATTCATCATCTCCGCTTAGTTGTATTGTGGGTTCTTGGTCAAATAAGCTGTTTTTTAGGTAGAATTCGCAGTCTTCGAATTTTATTGTGTCTCCGTAAGTATCTTCGATTATCTTCCAGAATTCGTTGCATACATATATTATATCTTTCATTGAGTATTCGTTCAGGAATTTTGCGTGTTTTTTTAGGAATTCTGGTGCTTTTTTTTCTTCTAGAATTATTTTTGTGTAGATTGATTCAATTGGGAATATGTTTTCATTTTTTTGTATTGTTGGTTCTTTTTTGATTTTCTTTGCTTCATTGATTAGTTGTTCTGTTTTTTCTTTCAGATCTTTGTCTCCTGTGAATGATTTTGGTAGTTTCATATTTTTCCCTCTAATATTGGTTCTAGACTCGTTGTTTTCATATATAAAGCTTTCGTTTTGTAACTACTCATAAGTAATAAAGATAGTAATCTTTATATATCAGTCGTTCCATAATAAAAGCAGGACAAACGAGGCATAACCGATGTATTAAGAGGTTAAAATGTTAGCATACCAAAGAGAACAAATAATAAACAATTACAAAGAAATGAACGCTTTGAAAGACAAGGATCTAGCCCTTGAGATAAAAAATTCCTCATCTAACAAGCAGATAAGAGAACTTTCAGAACAATATGAGGGCAATCAACCATTCATTCTCGCAAGAATATCAAACGCTTTCTACAGAGAAGATGATAAGAAAGCAGTATTCTACGGTAAAAAGGCATTAGAACAATGTGATACGCCTCAAATAAGATCAAAACTTGAATGCCTATTGGGCATAGAGACTGTAAGTAAAAAAGAAATAAAGGCTATCTATGGTAAGTTTAAACAACTGCATCCAAGAGATGGTAAAGGATTAGACCATTACCTGTCAGTTTTGGACCTTTCATCTAACAATTCTTATGATACAGCTCACAAGGTCTGGAGAGGCGCAATAGAAGTGTGTCATACAGACAGAAACCCTCAATCTGAAAACCTTGCAAAAGGGATAAATGAGGCCTGGTCTATGATAAAAGACGTTCTTAGAAAATAAGCCAAAACCCTTAAATACTCGATTTTAATCCATGATTAATGGTGTGTTCTTATATCGTTTTATAATTTAACCAGAAAACTCTTCAGGAGGGTTAGGCATTAATGAAAATACCCAGTGCATTTAGACCTAATAAAGAATTAGAAGCTAATATAGAAGACCTAATCAGTGATGATTCTATTAGAGAAAAGTCCTTAAGAGCAATTATCAACGGTTATTCTTACTTTTTAGAAGGTATGAAATATAATCGTAACAATACTGCAAGATACCTTCTGGGTTTAAGTATTGCTAAAGATATCAAGTATACATCTAAAGGTATTGGTCTTTTTGCAGAGCAGCTAGACAAAGATGCAACCCAATCATCAGGTTTTTATATTTCTGCATTGGTGAACAATATTATAAAAGAGGATGAGACTATCACGCTCAACCTAAATGCTGTCCTTTCCGGTCTCGGTGCTTATCTCCGAAAAGGTTGTTTGGAGATAAATGGAAATTTCTTGAATAATACTGGGTATTTCATGCAAGGAGGCTGTCTGCATATCTATGGAAATGGTTTGAACACTACCGGGGCTGAAATGAAGGAGGGCATCATTGTCATAAAAGGAAATTTGAATAACATTACAGGATACATGATGAAGGGTGGAGAAATAAAAGTATATGGGAATGTAAGGGAGGATATAGGGCTACGTATGAGTGGTGGAACTATACGTATAAATGGAGGCATAGAAAATTTTTCATCTAACTGTAATGGAAATATTTATCATAACGGGAGGAAGATTTGGCCAAAAGATGAAATTGCCTAAGAGTTTTAGGAAAGAGAAAGAAGGGAAGATTGAGCAGCTTGTAGAGAAAGCTCAGAAGATAGATAAAAAAGACCCTTTTAGCATGCCTCCTGAAAAGATTTACTCAATAGTATACGATTTAGCTTATAAAAGAGGGGAGGGTCTAAAATCTTCGGTTGAGAATATCTGGGGGTATGAATACTTTTCTGAAGATAATATCTTCAGGGCCGCTTATTATCTTGAATATGGAGAGGATGGTAATACAATAACATGGAGTGCATTAGAACTTAACTATAATTCTAAAAGAGTTTTTGAATATCATAGGAATCAGATTATTACTCACAAACCTGGTTTTTGGGAAGAGGAACTGTTGCAGGTCTATAAGAAGGAGGAGTTTGAATGTGAGACTGCCTAAATCTTTTGTGCCAAGAAAAGACCTTACTGGAAAAGTAGAGGATATTATCACAACTTATCATAGTAAGGCTTATGAAAGGATAAAATCTAACTATGAAGAGTTCCTGACTCTTGCTAAGATAAAGCGGGGAGGGATATTATCTCTTAATAACTCTAAGGAATTTGAGAACATGTACAGGTTTGCCAAGCATTTTGCTCCTAAGATAAGTTATAGTGTTGATCATGTATCTAAATTCTGTGAGGAATTTAAGGAAAATCAGAATATACTTGGTCTTTATGTTTCAGGTCTTCTGAATAGTACAGGACTTAAGAATTCTAAATTTAATTTAAAGCAAGGCAATAATTTTGACGGTATCGGAGCATATCACAAGATAGGTACCATCACAATCAATGGAGACCTTGGTGACTGGACAGGTGCTTTCATGAAAGGAGGAGAGATTATTGTTTATGGTAATGTAGGTAACATGACTGGTTATAAGATGAATAGCGGTAAGATTACTGTTCATGGAAAAATCACAGGAATTGATGAGGAAAACTGCCAAGGGATTATCTATCAAGGAAAAGACTTAATTTGGAGAGGAAAACCTGAGCCTAAGAATACCAAAACAGTTTTATGATTATGATAAAAAATTATAGGAGCATACTCAGATATGAAATTACCAAGAACATTTAGACCGGATAAGGATTTGGAAGAGAAAACAATCAGGCTTGCTGAAGAAGCTGAGATATTCAAGGTAGTGAAAGGAAGATATGGTCTTAATGAAGAATTAACAGATCTTATTGAAGAAGTCAAATTTGGCTCTCATTATTGCAAGGATAATTTCCATAAACAGATAAGTAATATTATCGCAAACACTGATTATGAACTTTCTAATTGGGATTATATCTCAGGAGTTTTTCCTTTTTACGAAGGCAGGGATTGTTATGAACACTGGACAAGACCTTGTCCTGATGAGAATAGCATGACCAACGTATTGACTAGAAGGACAAGGATTCAGGGAGTCAGACGTTATAGTCTTGCGGTAGTACCTAATGAGAGATTAGGAGATTTCTATAAGGATTTCAAGAAATATGCAAGATTCTATTCGTTAATACATGAAGATACCTGGAGATTAACTAAGCCTTTTTACGGAGGGGTTGTTGTTTCAGGATTAATCTCAGGATTCACATTAGGTTGTGCGGCTGTAACATCTGGAACAGGACCTGAAAGCCTTACAAATTTTGAGGCTTTTTTATATGGAGGGATGATGGGTGCCTTATCAGGATGTAGTGCTTTCGCAGGTATTATCAAAATAGCAGAAAAATACATCAAAAAAAACTGCGAGAAACGCAGAAAACACCTGATGACTTATTCAGAATCTTTGACAATGGATGATTTGGAGGTATTGGCAAAAGCGTTCAGATGAAATTACCAAAATCTTTTAGACCGGATAAGGATTTGGAAGAGAACATTCAGCGTTTGTTGGAATCAGAAGGTTATGATCAAGAATCTTTTGATTCTCATACTGTTGAAGGTCTTTTGATGCGTTGTGATGATTTTCTTTATGAATGTAGTAGGCAGATGACAACACCTCTACGATCTGTAGCAAAATCTGTTCTGGGTAGTGCAACTTATACAAAGAATGAACTGGAGGTTCTTAGTAGGAGTATGAAGAGTGATGATGGCACTAATATCCTTGGATTTTTTTTCTCGGAACTTATCAATAATATAATTGATCCAACTATGGTTCTTAATCTTAAATTCAATTACCCTTTTGATGGTCTTTGTGCAGAATTAGGGTTTGGTGTTGTTAAGATCAAAGGGAATGTTGGTCGTTATCTTGGACAGTGTATGGATGGGGGGAGTATTATTGTGGAAGGTAATGCTGGTAGTTGGTTAGGTCATATGATGTATAATGGAAATATCACAGTTAATGGAGATGCAGATTTTAGAGTGGGCGATGAGATGAAGGGGGGGTCTATTGAGGTTTATGGTTCTGTCAATAGCATAGGCTCTCGTAAGGGTGGTTCTGTTAGATTTAATGGCAAAAAATGAAACTTCCAAAAAGTTTTCGGATAGAGAAGAACTTGGATGATACAATCCAAAGACTTAAAGATGGAAAGGTTAAGAAGATTCATGATGAGCAAGGTTGGATTGAACCTTTAGAGGTTTTTACTAGTCTGATTGGTGGTTTTGGTGATTTTAATTTCAATGCATGCGATCCTCGTTTCTCTCCTGATAGAACTTTTCCTGAAACTATCACTGCTTACAGTTATGTCGGTGATACAAAGTTAAGAAGTTTTAGTATGATCGGAAATTATTATGTTGAGAGAGGGCATTTCCCTAAGTATGTTCAAGGTTCAATGGACAATGAAGGTTATTT
>JAHIPG010000380.1 GCA_018894775.1 Nanobdellota archaeon | reverse complement strand
GTTCCAGTTCCTGCTACTGGTACTATTGCTTGCATAGGTTTAAGGGCTTTTTATTTCTTTAAAAATATTTCCAAAAATTTTTTATAAACTATCAAATTCTCAAGTGTAGATGAAAATAGCTTTAGGTTCAGATCATGGGGGTTATGATCTTAAGGAATACTTGAAAAAATATCTTGATGAGGAAGGTATAGAATATGGGGATGTTGGCACTTTTTCTAAGGACAGCTGTGATTATCCTGATTTTGGTGAAAAGGTCGCTATGAAAGTAAGCTATTGGGGTTATGATTATGGATTATTAGTTTGCACAACTGGTCAGGGTATGGCAATGACTGCAAATAAGGTTGGTGGCATTAGAGCCGCTTTATGCTATAAGGTTGACATGGCTAAGATGTCCAGGCTTCATAACAATGCGAATGTTATTGTCTTTGGAGCAAAGTATACAAGGAAAGGCTTGGCAAAGAAAATTCTGAAAACATTCTTGGAAACAGAATTTGAAGGTGGAAGGCACGAGAAAAGGGTTGATAAGATTAAGTGCATAGAAGATAGAGTGTTATAATTTTATATTTGATATTATTTTTTCTTCAGGTTTGAAAGCGAAAGCATGGTTTTGGTCAAAGTATCCGCATCTGAAATCATCTAGTGGGATACCTGTTCTTTTGCTTAACATCAATGCATAGAAATATGTCTGTGTAGAAGCATATTTTTCTTTATGTGCGTTTGGCTTGTAGTCCCACACCCAGATTTTTTCATCCTCTATCCTTAGAATATCGATATGTCCTGTCAGAGGATCCTTTCAGTCAAATATGTTCTTAAAGCAGTTTATGTCCGAATGTTTAAGCCATATTGGTACTTCAATAGCTATTGTCTTCTGGTCATTTTCCAGCATGAACATCTGGACCCTTGAATGATTACTTTTGTATCTCATGTTGTTGATGTTTAATCCATGAGTTGTAAGTTCTTTTAGCTCATTATGTTCAACTTCTTTGACATCCAGTGGAAGATTGAACTTCAATGATGAACTTCTTGGGCCTATATTGAAATAATCGTCTGGACATTCGTCAAAGACTCGATACAGAAATTCTCTCAAGCTTTCAAATCCATTTGTTAAGCTGGAAGTCTTTGGATTATGCACTCTGTAATGGTAGAACCATCCATGTTTGAAAGAAGTATGCTTAATCACCATTCTTTTTTAAGAGTCTTGTTTGTTAGAATTTTAATAAATCTTTTGGTGAAAACTCGGCAGAATTATAGAAACAAAATATTGGAAATGATTTTGGTTAACAATGGTGATAAGAAAGAAAAATAAAAAATTTTCTGCTTAATTCTTAGCTTTTGCCTTAATATATGCCTCTCTGTCTTCGTCGATGTTTGGGACTATCTTAATCAGTTCATCAAGTGTTGTTTCTTTCTTTTGAAGTTTACGTACCCCATTTATATAGAATGTTTTAAGCCCGTGTTTTATTGCATTAAGCCTTACTCCTCTTGCATCATTTAAGTCTTCGATTTTTGAGAGCTCTTCATCGCTTGGGGCCCATATTTCAGTCAGTGCTGTCCTTCCCTTGTATCCTTCAAAATCACATGATCTGCATCCTTTTCCTTTTACAAAAGTTAGCTTGCTTACTGGTATTTTTCCGAAATATTTTTCAATCTTTTCTTCGCTTGGGGTGTATTCTTCCACACAGTGTGGGCAAACTTTTCGCACTAGCCTTTGGCCTACTATTCCTGAAGTGTCTGATAGGAATGTCATAGGGTCTACATTTAACTCTCGGATACGTCCGACGCTTCTTGTAGTATCATTTGTGTGTAATGTGCTAAGTAAAAGATGCCCTGTTTGGGCTGCTTTCATTGAAGTGTCTGCAGTTTCTTCATCCCTGATTTCTCCGACCATTATTATGTCTGGGTCTTGCCTTAAAAAAGATTTAAGGATTGTAGCAAAGTCAACACCCTTTGCCCTGTTTAATTCAGTTTGGACGATTTTTTTATTAGTGTATTCTATTGGGTCTTCTACTGTTAGTATTTTTTTCTTAGGGTCTATAAGCTCATTTAGGGTTGCATATAATGTTGTGGTCTTGCCTGATCCTGTAGGGCCTGTTATTAGCACCATTCCCTTAGTCTTTTGGATTATGTCAAGGAATTGCTTATAAACTTCATCTGAGAACCCTAAGTCAGAAGTGATACTTGGGCCTTCTCTTGGTCCAAAACTCTAAGCACTAAAGATTCTCCGTAACTTGAGTTAATAGTCGAAACCCTAAAATCTATTGGCTTTAAGCCTTTTTTTTGATGGTATTCAATAGAGAAGCTTCCATCTTGAGGTATCACTTTCTCTTCTATTTTCATGGATCTTGTCAGTATTTTAATTCTAGAGATGACTGAAGAATATTCTTCTTTAAACTCTTTTGGCATAGGAATCTGTTTTAAAACTCCGTCGACTCTTATTTTTACTTTCCCTACAGGCTTTTTTGCTTCTATATGGATATCGCTTGCCCCTCCTTCGATGGCTGTTTTTAATATATAATCTACCATTTGGACTGCTTTTCCTGTTTGCTTATTTTCAGGGTATTTGGAAGGATTTTCTTCTTCTGATGAATCAGGTATTGTTATTTGCTTTCCATTATATTCTTGTAGGTTGTATATTCTTTCAAGCTCAGATTCAATCTCTTGAGGGTCAGCTAAATAGAATTCTATTTTTTTTGGAAAAACCTTTTTTAATTCATCCATTAAAATAAGATTTGGCTCTGCAATAGCAATTTTTACTTCTTCTTTATCACTGTCCAATACTAAGACTTTATTGCTTGAGGCATAAGCTTGGCTTATGGGCTTTTGTTGCATCTCAGGTATGTAAAATTTGTTTAGCGATATTCTTGGCAGATTAGCATACTCTGATGCTGGAATCTCTCTCTCTCTCTCTCTCTCTCTCTCTTGGACGATTTGGCTTAGCTTTTTTTCTTTTTGAATATTTTTATTTTTCATTTTGTTTTAACCTCCATTAAAATTACGATTCTATAGTAATAACTACTATATAAACCTTTCTATTTTGTTATTACTGTATGGTAGTAACGATTTAGTGGCAGGAACATGGAAAATCGTGCTTAAGCTGGTATAAGCTCTTTTGGTATAGGACAGGATTAAAGGAAGGTTTCTTGTTTTTTGAGTTTTTTGTTTTCTTTCAGTATACCCTCTTTTGGTGAAAATCAGAACAATTTGTGTATTGAGTTGATCAGATCCGTAGCCATCAAGGCCTGTTTTTTATTTTTAGAAGCTATTTCCCCTGCTTTTCCGTTTATGTATGCGGCTGCGGCTGCTGCGATGATAGGTTTTACTCCTTGTGCTAGAAGGGATCCTACTATGCCTGCTAGAGTATCTCCTGTGCCTCCTTTTGTCATGTAAGGGTTGCCTGTTTTGTTTAGTATTACTTCCTTACCATCGGATATTATGTCAATATTGCCTTTTAGAAGGATTATTGCTTTCAGCTTTGCTGCTGCTTTCTTCACAAGTATTATTCTTTCATTTAGCTTTTTCCCTCTGGGATTCTTGCCTGTCAAATCATAGAATTCTTTCTCATGAGGTGTTAGCACGAAATATTTTTTTAATACATTTTTTTGTTTGGCTACACTATGTATGGCATCAGCATCTATAACACAGGGTAATCTTATCTTTCTTAGAAAACTTACAATAGCTGAAGAAGTCTGTTTATGCCTTTCTATTCCTCCACCAATTACTATTGCATCCTTATTCTTGGCTAATCTTAATATATCCTTTAAGTGTTTTTGATTAACATAGTCTCCTTTCAAAGGGTAAGTTATTAGGTCTGGTGAGAATCCTGCTATTATGTTTGCTGATCTCTCAGGAGCTGCTATCGTTACGATATCAACACCTGTACGATATGCAGCCAGCCCTGCTAATGCAGGTGAACCGCTGTACATCTTGCTCCCGCCGATGATGAGTAGGTGTCCAAAATCGTATTTGTGTGCAGAAGGCTTTCTTTTCTTGTATACTTCTTTTAGGATCTTTTTTCTTATAATCATTATTTAATTAATTAGCCCTGATTGTTTATAAACTTAATCTAAGTAAAATATTTAAACCTATAATTTCTTATCTAAATCAATGGGATTAAAGATAGCTGATTTGGTTCCTAAGAAGGAAGTTTCATGGGCTGATTTGGCTAATAAGAAGATTGCTGTTGATGCATCCCAGATGCTATACCAGTTTGCTTCTTCTATAAGGCAGAGAGATGGCACCCCTTTGATGGACTCTCAGAGCCGTATTACTTCCCATTTGGTAGGCATATTTTCTAGAGTTTCTAATCTTATGAAGAAAAATATCAAGCTTTGTTTTATCTTTGATGGCAAGCCGCCTGTGCTTAAGATTAAGGAGCAGGAAGAGCGGGCTTTTAGAAAAAGAGTTGCTACAGAAAAATTAGAGAAAGCTAAAGAGGATGAAGATTATGATGCTATGCAGAAATATTCCCGGCAGACTGTTAGATTGACAAGGGATATGGTCGATGAGTCTAAAGAGCTTTTGAAATATATGGGTATGCCTGTTATTCAGGCTCCTTCTGAGGCTGAGGCTCAGGCTTCATATATGTGTAAGCAGGGTGATGTTTGGGCTGTAGCAAGCTCTGATTATGATTGTTTGATATATAAAACACCGAGGCTGTTAACAAATCTTACATTATCCACCAGAAAAAGATTGCCTTCTGGCACTTATGTTTCTGTACATCCTGAGATGATTGAACTTGATGATGTTTTGAATCACCTTGGCATCGAGCAGGATCAGCTTTTAGCTATTGCAATTCTAACCGGAACTGATTATAATATTGGTGGTGTCAAAGGTGTTGGCCCTAAGAATGCATTGAAATTAGTCAAGGAGTTCAAGAGTTTTGATAAAATTTTCAAAGAGGTAAAGGCGGATTTCAACTGGAAGCAGATTTATGCTGTGTTCAAAAGCATGCCTGTTATGATTAACTATCAGTTGAAATGGGGAAGTCCTGATGATGATAAGATTAAAGAACTCTTAATTGAGAAGCATGATTTCTCTGAGGAAAGGGTTAATAAGGTGTTAGACTCATTAAATAAGTATAAAAAAGATAAGAATCAAAAAGGTCTTTCAGATTTTTTTGGAAAGAAGAGGTGACTTATGCCGTATAAACATCTGATACATTTTGCTTTTAATAAAGAACTCTCCGAAATTTACGTAGCTTCTGTTATCAAATCTTTTGGTATTGCTATGATAGGTATTTTCATTCCGGCTTATCTTATTAATCTGAATTACCCTCTCAATTATATCTTTGCATATTATCTTTTTTGGGTTTTAAGTTTCTTGGTATTGGTAGTTGCAATACCTCATCTCTATAAGAAGATCGGCCTGAAGCATGCTATTTTGTTTAGTATGCCTATACAGGTAGTCTATTTCTTGCTTCTTTATGGATTAGGGCCCTATAATGGCCTTGCATCTTCTCTTTGGAAACTTTTTTTCGTTGTATCTGTAGGCGCTTTAGCTAATGCTTTGTATTGGCCTGCTTTCCATATCAATTTTATAGCTTCCAGTGATAAGAAGCACAGGGGAGAAGAGCTGGGCATGATGAATATATTTTCTTATATGGTAGTAATATTTTCTCCTTTGATTGGTGGATTAATAATCACTTATTTTGGTTTCACTCCCTTATTTATTTTAGTCACCATTCTACTTTTGATAAGTCCAATACCTTTATTTTTTTCTACAGAAACTTATCCAGAAGTTAAGTTTTCTATTAAAAATCTTTTCCATAAACGGAATCTTAGGAATTTTTCTGTGTTCTTTGTTGAAGGGATTGTCAATTATACTGAGACTGTGATATGGGTTATCTTTATCTTCATAACTCTTAAGAGTTTTATAGCTTTAGGTATGTTGGCTACCCTGCTTATTATCTGTACTACTGTCCTCACTTTTATCATTGGAAGACTCAGCGATGTTATGGATAAGAGGAAGATAATGAGAGCAGGTATATTCTCTACCTCAATCATATGGTTTTTGAAGACTCTTGCTGACTCATTTTTTCTTTTTACTATTGTTAATACTTTGTTTGGTATAGCATTCACTTTCTTGAGCGTTCCTTATATGGCTTTATTCTATAACAAGGCTGCTAAGACTCATCCTGCCGAATTTGTTATTTTCAGAGAAGTTGCCCTTGGTTTAGGTAGAATAACTATCCTTGCATTCATTATGCTGAGTGGCAGCTTTATCGGAAGTTTTATTATAGCTGGATTTTCTTCTTTGATATTCAGTTTTTTTTGAAAAATGCCGAACATAAAAGAAGAATTGAAAGGGAAATTGACTAAGAAGCAGCTTTCTTTAGTCCCTAGATCTTTTGATGTGGTTGGGGATATATTGATTTTTTCTGATTTTCCTGAAGAGTTGGAG
>JAHIPG010000379.1 GCA_018894775.1 Nanobdellota archaeon | reverse complement strand
TCTTAATTGCTTTTGCAGAATTGCAAAAAGCTCCTTGTCAATCAAATCAAACTCTTTTCTTGCCGCGTTCATGGAATCTCTTAAGGCATTAAGAATATTTAATATTATCCTATATAAGATGCGGATGAGAATGCTCTTTAACGCGTTCAGGCTCAACATGTATCTTGAATTTCAGAGTTAGTTTTTAATTTTACAACTTCTCGTCGTCAAGTTCAGCAGCATATATTTTTCTTCGTTTATTCTTTTCCCCTCCATACTCTTTTTTTATTCGCTACCATTGGGGCGACTTTCAATTTATCAATTTATTATCCATTCCCTCCCCTATTGCTCAAATAGAAACATTTATATATAAGTTGTGGCGACTATATATTAGTCGCTACAATGGTCTACCTAAAAATATCAAAAAGAAAAGGACACAGATATGCTGCAATTGTCAAAGGCGTTAAAGAGAATGGTAAAGTAAAGCACATACAAATAAAGCATCTTGGCAGATACGATAAATTAATTGAAAAACTTGCAAGCAGCATTCCTGTGATTAGTCTTTCAGATATTACAATAGAGCGCGCATTAGACTTTGGAGATGTAATTGCTTTGGCAAAAATATGGGATAAGCTGAATCTGACACAAATTATAAACAAATTTGCAGTTAAAGAAAAAGGCATAAGCTGTGGCGATATACTGGAAATATGGTCCATAAACCGCGCATTGGATCCTAAAAGCACAAATAAAATACAGACGTGGTATCGAAAAACAATTCTCCCCTATATCAAAAGTATCCCTCCGGAGAAAATTTATTCAGAATTGCTTTGCAGTTCACTGGATAAATTTGATAATGAAGTTATCTTCAATATTCACAAGGAGATTAATAAAATACTCGCAAGAGAATTTAATGTTGATTTACAAAGTGTCCTATATGACATAACATCCACTTATTTTGAAGGTCAAAAATGTATATTTGCGAAGTTTGGATACAGCAGAGACAAAAGGAAAGATAAGAAACAAATTATAATCGGAATTGTTGTTTCATTAGATAAAGGCGTGCCAATTTATCATTTTGTTGACGAGGGTAATGTGAACGACGTAACAACTAAGTTAAACGTCGATGAAAAGCTCAAAGCCCTTGGCATAAATAATGCCCTTATGATTCATGATAGGGGCATGACGAGTAAAGAAAACATAAGAATCAGCGATAAACTAAATTACGATTATATTACTGCTTTAGATTCTGACACAAAGCAATCCAATTATTGGATTGAAAGATTAAGAGGCGATAAAACAGAATATTTTGTTGTAGATAAGCATCGAAAGAAATGCAGACAAGAAGATGGTTCCGAGAAGGAAATTATTTATGAAGTCAAAATAAAAGAAGCAATTACGTGCGAACATAAGCGCATTAAGAAATATGTGCTTCTTTTTGATGAAGCATTAGCTAAAAAGAAAAGTGAAACACGAGAAAAACGCCTATCTGATGCAAAGACGCAACTTGAGGCAATTAAAGATAAAGTGGATAGGAAGACATTTCGAAAAAAGCTTACGATCATTAATCAGATAAAAAAAGCCATAAGTGGCTGTTCAAAATATTTTGAAATCAAAACCGAAGAAAAGGAAGATAATGTTGAAAGTTTCACGTGGAATTTCAAGAATGAAGTTCAGAAAAAAGCTGAAGAAAATGACGGATATTATGTTCTTATTTGTTCAGATCAGACGCGTTCAAAGCTGGAAATTTTCTCTGCGTTCAAATATAAATGTGAAATTGAAGCAGTAATTAAAGAATTAAAACAAGCAATAAATTTGCACCCTATCGGTCATTGGAAGGGAATAAGGCCTGAAGGCAAAGTCTTTATTTGTATTCTCGCGTATTTGCTAAGAAAAGTTATGAAAATCATACTCAATGAGAATGGCATTCATGATTCAGTTTCATCTGTTCTTGATGTGTTAAGTGAAGTTAAAGAAGTGGAAATATCTGCTGAAAACGGAAGTGTGCAAAAGCTTACACGACTCACCACCGAAAAAGAGAATTTATTCAAAATATTCCAAATCAAGTCTGAAATTTAAGCTAATAACAATCTCCGAAATCCTATTTAAATCTTGATTTTCGGGATTCGAAACAGATTTTTTCATAAGAATTCTCACGTTATCTGATTAGAAAGGGCAGGGCCTTATGCTCTTCTTTTGGGGTGCGATTTTTTAGATTTAAACTTCTTTTTAGGCAATGGAGAAGATTTCCGTTTTTTTGGCCCTGCCCTTTTCAGCATTTTCTTTCCTATCTTTGTAAAATGAAGAAATTTTACAGTGCCGTGATTTACAGCCACAGCACCGCGCTCCTTCAGTTCTGTAATAACTTCAAGCAACTTATACCTGTCCATGCGCAGCTCTCTTGCCAGCTTAAAAGTATTCGCTTCTTTTTGTTTTTTTAAATATGACAGTATATCCATATATAAGTCTCCGGTTGCCTTCATCTTCTC
>JAHIPG010000378.1 GCA_018894775.1 Nanobdellota archaeon | reverse complement strand
TTCAAATTTCCTATCAAACCTTTTTTTGTTTTCTTTATTTTTGCGATATATGTCTAGAATCCTCTTATCAAGCAGACCGAAATCCGGCCACTGCCAAATCCTATAATAAAAATTGAGAATATTTTTAATTACTTCGTCTCCCTCGTCACCCCTGATTAATATATTTGCCTCGGTGTTTTCTCCGAGCCCCCCACCTGTAAGATTTGAGGAGCCAATGATTACGCTTACATCTTTTCCTGTTCTGAATATACACACTTTGGGATGGAAACCACAATTAGGAGAACATTTTAACTTAATATTCTTATTTTTCCTCTGCAATTCTAATAGTTCATCTAAAGGATCAGCATCTGTGATATAATATTTGGCTATGCCTACCAACAACCAAAAAAAGTGTTTTTCTTTCTCTAAGAATTCTCTGAGCGCATCCTTTATTTCATTATATCCTTTTTCTTTTAGATATGCTACTGCTATTCTTACCTCGTCAGATTCTCCAATCAACCTTCTGATTTCCTTTAGGACGTCATCGCTTTCTAGAAATTTACATTCTCGAATTTCGCAATTAACCATGTTTTTTTCCTCACTTACCATTTTCCCCACCTTCATCCTTAATCTCTTTCCCACCTTTTAACATTTTCACATTTTTTTCCTGAAATACTCCCCGATAGGAGTGAGCATAATTCTTGTTTTTCCATTGTAATCCATTTTTGCAATACCTTTCCTGCTCATCTCCATCAGGAGTATGTCAAATTTTCTTCCTGAGAAACCTGTTTTCTTTTTTATCTTCTCAGCCTCACATTCTTTTTTTATGTTTTTCAGTATTTTTCTTTCATCCCTGTTAATCTTCTCCTCAAAACTCACACCCTTTATTACTGGTAGTTTGTATGTTTTCTCCTCACTGTGGTATGCGGGTATGCCTTTATTGAAACACATAAGCAGTGCGGCTGCTGAGAGTATTTTCGGTCCCCCGCTCGTGTTAAACCTGACATCATGGTTTTTGTATTTCTCTATGGTTTCACCTATTTTGTTGAAGCATCCCATGAAGTCATATGAATCCACTTTTATCAACTCAACTTCTGTGCCTGTTATGCTCTCCATTTCCCTTATTTTCTTAAATGCATCAAGCTCAGGAGCATCTGTAATAATCACGAGTTTTTCGTATCCTATGTCTCTTCTTGCAACATTGAGTTTCGCCTCGTCCCTTCCAAATGTCGTGATAAGTATTTTCATAAAAATCTCACTCAAGCAATAATTCAACTGATTCAAGGAGCTTCACAGATTTTTTCCGTGAATCCTTTTTTGAGGTTTCAACAACAACCAACCCCATGTCCCCCAACTGTTTGATATGATGTGAAACCGTTGCCTTCCTAAGACCAGTTTTTTTAGCGATGTCTACAGCGTTGCATTCACCACCAAGCTGCTTGATTACTGTTAGAATGTTTTTCTGTGGTTTTGTGAGAAAATCCTCGTATCTGATCTGTAGAAGAGGTAATGTTTCTTCTTTCCCTGTTTTCTCATTGCAATACACTGCGGGAACAGCCTCAAGTATGCATGCAAGCAATGCTGCACTGCTCATCACTTTTGTTCCACCCGTGATGTTAAACACAATGTCTTTACCAGCATATTTTCTCAGATCTTTTCTTATCTCCTTTGCTGTTTTGATTAAATCAAACTGGTTCTCAAGCTTTACCGACTTCAAGGGCAGTTTTATGCTGCTGCAGTACCCCCAGAGTTTCTGCCAAGCATCTTCGCCTTTCTTATCAGGGGAATGATAAACAATTAGTTTTTCAACATTGTCCCTGATTTTCAGTGATGGTATCACAGATTTCGGCTCCCAACCAAGCGTAGCAAATATAGTTACCATTCTTTAATCACCTTATTAAGATAACAGTTTCAGTATATAATATTTTTTGCAAATAGTTAGGTAAAAAGTCGAACTAATTAGTGAGGCTTACTCTCCTCCGGCTCTTTCCGCCTAGATATAAGGGTTAAGGAAGCGTTCTAAGAGATGTTAGGCGATGTGCCAATGCTGAAAGCATTATTATTAACCAACAGTGTCAAATACTGCTAACGTATAGTTTGATAATGTTTGGCTTATGGGCTCAGCATCAGATAAATCATCAAAAAGTTTTCTCATTGGGACAAGAATATCTATGACTTCCACTACCTTCCCATCTCTTCTTGCTGTTGTGATAATAACTTCAATGTCGGGACAAAGAGTGTTCCTTGACGTCTCCAAAAGCTTCACAATATCACTTAGGACAATCCCCAGATGGAACTTCAATCTAATTCTAAGAGACCCCCGTTGCCAAATGGGATCAAGCCATGCCCATTGCAGGCGTTTTGCTGAACCTTCTCGGACATACAACTCAGCTATTGACCCACGACTAATACTTTTCCAGCCTCGTTCTCGGAGTCCTTGCTGAGTAGGCCCCCAAAGTTTTGCAAAATTTTGCCTATTCTGTTTTGCGATATCTTCATTAAGATCAAGTAAATCTCCTATCTCAGCGTGAGGCGACTCAAAGCCTAAATGTTCAAACAACCCTAGAAGTGAATGCGTCAAACAGAGGCAGGTCTCTTGTTCAACACACATGTGTACATCTTCGTAAAAATCTTGCCACATAAAATGGTCACGACCATTACTGGGTTTTAGGTAGCGAGGATTTTTGCTAACATCTGGCGAAATAGTGCAGTGATAACCAGTGATAAAACATAATGCGTTTAGTGGAAGTTTGAGATATTTTGAAAGCTGATCAGTTCCTTCTGGTGACCATAATTTATTTTCAACACCAACGGAAATTTTGTTATTAAGTTTGAAAACCATGTCAATGCAGGAGCCTGGAAATAGGAGTTGTGTTTCAATGTCGATGTGCGAATCTGCGATCTTTACACCCTCCACATCTGGTCCGCACATCTTTTGCAAGAACATTCTTGCAAGTGATAAATCTTCACGCAAAGTTGCAGCTAAACATTCAGTAAAGAAGTCCTCCTTTTGTTCTGTAAATTTCATTAATTTTTTAAACAAATCCTTCATGGTCTTCCTCTTAGTGCTTTATTGGCATATTGCCTAACGGCATGGCGGGTATCTGAAGTCCATTTTTTTATTTGGAAGATATATCTTTGAATTTTTCTGAAGCAGGTTCTCCACCGATTCCCCAATGCGTTTTCGGTGTTTCATGCACGATTACCTCCACCGCATCCGCAGGGATGCCTATGCCTAAATCTACAAAGACTTTTGTTATCTTTTGGATCACAGTCTTGGCTTTTTCCTTCCCGAAACCTTCCCAGACATTTACATGAACTACTGGCATTTTTTTTCAATCCTCCTCATATTTTTCCTATTTCACACATGGGTGTAATGTATATTAAAAATATTGGTGTTTGTGTTTTGTGTAGCATCTGCTACATATCAGAAAAAATATAAAAATAAAAAAAAGAGAAAAAAAGGTTTTTTTACGCCTTTGGTTTAATATCTTCCACGTCTTGGTGGTCTGTGCTTCTGATAGCACTCACCACAATACACAGGTCTGTCACCGCTCGGCTTGAACGGTACCTCGCATTCTTTCTTGCAGTCTGCACATACTGCTTTATGCATTTCTCTGGGCGGTCTGTCAAATCCTTTTTTTTCTCTGCGTTCTCTTTGTCTGTACATTTTTTTTTCTCCTTTTATATCTGATTACTGGATAATGTTTTGCGATTTATTTAATGTTTACGTAATAAAATACAAAAAATAAAAAAAAAAAGAAAAGTAGGAAGATGTTTTATCTTTTCCTGCTTTTGGTTTTCCCTGCAGCCTTCTTTACTTTTTTCACTTTAGCTTTGGCTTTCACCTTTCTCTTTCCACCATGTACCATCTTGGCCCGTGCTATGTCTCCTTGCTTGTCTATAAAGTAGAGATAGCCTGGTTCTTTTTTCACGGATGCCTTGGCAAGCGTCTCAGGACCCTTACGGGTTGTTCTTACACCTGCTCGTGCCATAGGTGTCCTAGCAGGATCACCCTTTTTGTCCACAAAATACAAATATCCTGGTTCCCTCTTAATTCCTAACTTAGCTATTTTTT
>JAHIPG010000033.1 GCA_018894775.1 Nanobdellota archaeon | reverse complement strand
CTTTTGAGCAAAAAACCAATGAGTGAAAAAATGCTTGTTAATATAGTACTTTCATTTTATGTGTTGTGTGGAGCAGTGGCGCTTGCGTTGAGCATGGTTGGATAAATAATCATGGTAAAGTTTTTTAGTATTGGAACTGATGTTAGGTTTGCATAAAAATGACAAGCATAAAAAACACTATTCACCGAAAAGGGGCTAAAGGGACATTAAAAAGAATGACTAAACTCATCACAAGATACGGTTTTTCATCATCAAAGATGACAAAAAATCTATTACAGTTTTCTAAAGCATCCCCTGCTGTTACATGGCCAATCACAGCTAAAACATTAGAAAGCCATTATACGAATATTCCAAAAGCGCCAAATGTAGAGTATGCAGTTCATGGGTGCATTCATGTAGATTATTCTAAACTCTCTGCAGAAACCTTGAAGAAACATTTACATAAGGCATTACAAATATTTCATACTTACAATATTAATGTGTGTGGTTTTAGGGCGCCATACCTGCAATGGAATAACAGTGACAATAACGTATTGAAATCTTTAGGTTTCTTATATAATAGTTCTTCTTCTATTCATTGGGATGTTGTTCCAGAAAAATATTTGAACAAATCATACGATTTAGCGTTAACTACGTATAAACCGATAGATGCCAACCAAAAACAATCTTTACCCTTCATAAAAAATGATGTAGTATGTATCCCTGTCTCATTGCCTGATGATGAAATACTCATTGACAGACTTGGTATAAAGGATCAAAACATTCTCTTTAAGGTTTGGATGAAAATACTTGAACAAACCAATGAGAGGGGTGAACTTTTTGTTCTTCAACTCCATCCTGAACGTTTTCACTTGGCGAATCATGCACTGGCAAATCTGATAAAGGCAGCAAAACAAAAATCTGTTTGGGTTACCACGCTTAAAGATGTTGCGGAATGGTGGAAAACACATGCCAATGACGGATGGCCGGAAAACTATAAAAGTGCGTTTTGTATTACTGGGGATATAGATGTAATGAGTATATGGGATTACAGATTTATGAGAGAGGATAAAAAATGAATGATGAACTAAACGTTACAACAAAACTTGATACTAAGCAATGGTCTGAGTTTGTGTCAAATCATCCTAAAGGAAACATATTTCAAACACCCGAGATGTATGAAGTGTATAACAAAACAAAAAAATATGAACCAGTATTTCTTGCTGTTGTAGATAGTAATGAAAATGTACAAGCCTTGTTACTTTCCCATGTTATCAGGGAATTCAACGGTTTTATCGGCTCTTTTTCATCCAGGTCAATCATCCAGGGCGGACCTTTGTTTGTAGAAAATGACGTTGGTAAAGAAGCCTTAAAACTATTACTCATAGAATATGACAAAGTAGCAAATAAAAAGACACTTTATACACAAATCAGAAATTTATATGATACATCAAAGTTTAAGGATGTTTTTTTGCAAAATGGGTACAAATATGAGGGGCATTTGAATTTTTTGATAGATTTAACGAAGCCAAAGGATGAATTATGGGCTACTCTTACCAAGAATAGAAGAAAAGGTATAAATAGAGCAGAAAGACAAGGCCTTATTGTAGAAGAGATAAAAGACAAAAGTCTTCTCCACATTTTCTATGAAATACTTCAAGAAACATACAAAAATGCAGGAATTCCTTTAGGAGATTTTAGTTTGTTTGGATCTGCTTTTGATAAGCTAACTCCAAGCAATAAAGCAAAGTTTTATTTCGCAAAAAATGGAAATGAATGCATTGGAGCAAGAGCAATTTTAATCTATAATGATTTTATTCATGATTGGTACGCTGGAGCCTGTGGTGATTCTTTAGAATTATACCCAAATGAATTCCTTGTTTGGAAAATATTAGAATGGGGATGTGAAAATGGATACAAAACATTTGATTTTGGTGGTGCAGGTAAATCAGATGAAGAATATGGTCCAAGAGAATTTAAAAGAAGATTTGGTGGAAAGCTGGTGAAGTATGGAAGATATACAAAAGTTTATTCGCCAAAAAAGTTATGTCTAGCTGAAAAAGGGTTTAAGATATGGAAGAAAACAGGGGGATGTTGATTTGTCAAAATTTACTAAACGACTATATAGAACATTAGCGAAATTTGTGTTTCCTAATTCTCTTAGAATTTCTTTTTTGAGAAAAGCAGGGGTTAGAATAGGGAAAAATGTATATATTGCTGAGGGGCTAACATTAGCTTGTGACTTAGGAATGGAGCACCATTTGGATATTCAGGACAGGGTCTCCATTGCTCCAAATGTCATCATAATCGTAACTTCAGATCCAAACAATTCTAAACTAAGAGAATTTAAAAACAAATATTCTTTTATTGAAATAAAAGGAAAAGTAACGATTAAACATGACGCTTGGATTGGAGCTGGAGCGATAATTTTGCCAAATGTTACAATTGGTGAGTTTGCTGTGGTTGGGGCGGGGTCTATAATAACTAAAGATGTTCCGATGTTCACTGTTGTTGCGGGGGTGCCTGCAAAAGTTATTAAGAACATAGAGACGGAGTAGATTTAATGTTAAAAGTGTGGATTGATGTTAAAAACTCACATGAACCTGCTTTCTTCCTACCATTTATTAAAGAGTTTAATAATTATGAATTTTGTATAACCTCAAGACAATATGCTGAGGTGGTGGGGCTACTAAATAAGTTTGGGGTTCAGCATTCAGTTATAGGAAGATACTATGAAGGAAATAGGGCTAAAAAGGCAATAGGGGTAATATTGCGGGATATCTCATTATTCCTGAAAATGCCCAGTTTTGATGTCAATATTAGTCACGGAAGTATAAATTCTATACATGCCGCGAAAATGAGAATGAAAAAAGCAATTTGTTTTTCTGATAATGATGCAGCACCAAGAGTTGCTAAAGTGTTTTTCGGACTAGTAGATTATCTTATAACACCAAACGCCATACCCATGGAAACTTTAATTGACCAAGGTGCCAAAAATGTCATCCTACAATACAATGGACTTAAAGAAGATATCTATATAGCTGATTTTAAACCAGACCCAAAGTTTTTAGATAATTTACCTTTCGATGATTTTATTGCTATAAGACCAGAATCACTTCAAGCAGATTACATTCCGAAAGGGATTAAAAGTATTGTCCCCAAGTTAATAAAAGATTTTAACAAGGAAAATATTAACATACTTTTTCTTCCTAGATATAAAAGAGACAAAGAATACGCAAGAAATTTAGATGTTTACATTCCGAAGGAACCCTTAAATGGCCTAGATATCTGTTGGTATTCAAAAGCTGTATTAACTGGTGCCGGAACATTTGCTCGTGAAGCAGCCTGTATGGGCGCTCCCGCAGTATCATTTTTTCCAGGTAGGCAACTTCTCTCTGTTGACCAAAAAATGATAAATGATGGATGGATGATCCATTCTAGAGATCCAAAAGAAATAGTTGAATATGTGTTAAACAGCAAAAAAAGAAAAGTTGAGTTTTCTAGGAGCAAAAAAGTACAAAAGGAAGTTCTAAATATTACAAAAAACATCTTGGAAGAGATTAAAGGTGATGTTCATTAAAAAAATATGTGTGGTTGGCCTAGGATACATTGGTTTACCAACATCTGCAATACTTGCTACTAAAGGTTTTAATGTCGTAGGTGTAGATATCAGTAAAGATAAAGTTGATCAAATCAAAAATTGTAAACTCTCAATTAATGAGGCTGGATTGGGTGCTCTTTTGAAAAAAGCGATGAACTCTAAAAACTTAACAGTACAAACAGACATACCAGAGGCAGATGTTTTTATTGTATGTGTTCCAACACCACTTAATAAAAATAAAAAAGCAGAGCTTAGTTTTGTGGAAAATGCGGTTAAATCTGTTGGAAAAAAACTTAGGAGGGGGAATCTTGTTATTCTGGAGTCAACGGTGCCGCCAGGTACAACAAAAGGATTGGTTCGAAAGATTTTAGAAAATGAATCCAAATTGAAATGTCCAGGATATTTTTATTTGACGTATTCCCCTGAAAGGGTTCTTCCTGGAAACCTGCTTAAGGAACTTGTTAAAAACAATAGGGTAATAGGTGGGATAGATGTCGATTCAGCAAAAAAAGCGGAAGACGTTTATTCAAGTTTTGTTGAAGGAGAAGTATGTCTTACAGATACGGTCACAGCAGAGTTTGTTAAACTAATGGAAAACACATACAGGGCAGTGAATATTGCTCTGGCGAACGAGTTCGCAAAAATCGGAAAACATGATATTAACATTAGGGAGGCAATAGAAATCGCAAATAAACATCCAAGAGTAAATATCCTAAATCCTGGTCCTGGTGTTGGAGGCCATTGCATTCCATTAGACCCATGGTTTCTTGTAGATGAAAATTCTAAATTGATAAAAATTGCTTTAGAAACAAACAAGGGCATGCCAGGATATGTGTGTAAACTCTTGGAAAATGTGTTTAAAAAAGCAAAGAAAAAAATTAAAAATTCAAAAATTGTTTTACTTGGAGCAAGTTATAAGAAAGATGTGGATGACATCAGAGAATCGCCCACAAACAAATTGGTAAATATTTTGAGGGGGAAGGAATGCAATGTTGTTGTCTACGACCCTATTGTTGAACATTGTCGTCATCTTGAAAAAAATTTTAAAAAGGCATTCAAAAATGCTGATGCGTGTGTAATCGTAACCGATCATTCTGTGTTCAAAAACATCGATTGGAATAAAGTTAAAAAACTGATGAATAACAACCCAGTTTTGATAGATACCAGAAATATTGTTAAGGACGTCAAAGGATTCATATCAGAGGGGTATTAGATGAAGGTTTGTATTGTAGTTGGAACAAGACCTGAAATAATTAAAATGTCACCGGTTATCAGGGAATGCGAGAAAAGAAAGTTGAACTACATGTTAATTCATACAGGTCAGCATTACTCCTACAATATGGACAAAATATTTTTTGATGATTTAGAAATAAAAGAACCGAAATACGAACTTGATATAGGCAAAAAATATTCCACTGATTGTTCACAGACAGGGGAAATGATTAAAGGTATAGAAAAAATTTTAACAAAAGAAAAACCCGATGTTGTTTTGGTTGAGGGCGACACAAACTCTGTTCTTGCAGGGGCTATTGCTTCTGTAAAACTTCATATTAAAATTGGGCATGTTGAGGCAGGGCTTAGAAGCTTTGACAGAAACATGCCAGAGGAAATAAACAGAATATTAACAGACCATTGTTCAGATTTAATTTTTGCCCCTACAAAAATTTCTAAACAAAATCTATTAAATGAAGGTATTTCTAAGAAAAAAATTTTTGTTACAGGAAACACAATAGTTGATGCTGTGCATCAAAATTTGAAGATTGCAAAAAAGAAATCAAAAATAATGAGTGATTTAGGAACTGGAGATGAATATGCTTTACTCACAGTTCATAGGCAGGAAAATGTTGATGCAAAACAACAATTTTCAAATATTATTCAGGCTTTAAAAAAAATAGATTTACCAATTATTTTCCCAATACATCCCAGAAGCAGGAAAATGGCTAAGAGATTTAAACTGTATAACAAGTTGAAAAATGTAGTAAGACTAATTGAGCCTGTTGGGTACTTGAATTTCCTTAATCTTCTATCAAATGCAAGACTTGTTCTAACAGACTCCGGTGGCATCCAAGAAGAAGCCTGCATCCTGAACACACCATGCTTAACACTCAGGGATAACACAGAAAGACCTGAAACCATTGAGGCAGGAGCAAACTATCTGGTTGGAACAAAACCGGGTGTAATTGTGAAAATGGTAAACAAAATATTAAATAACAGCGAATTTGAGAAAAAAATGAGGAATGCAAGAAACCCGTTTGGGGATGGAAGGAGCGGGGAGAGAATTATACAGATGGTGATTCAGGAGTTAAGGTGAAGATGAGTTTTGCTGAAAGTGATGATGAACCCAGATTATTGGATTCAATGACGAAGTTGCTAAGATGGATAGACGATAATGGATATAAGGGATATGATCCATACGATGCACTAAATAGCCCAACAATAAGTTTTTTCACTTTTAACAAAAAATATCTAAGGATCGGTGCAACACAAGTAATAAAACGTTTGTCAATCAACATCCGAAAATTTCTAAAAATACAAAAAGGTATTAATCCAATGGCTACGGGGTTATTTGCATCTGGTTATCTAAAGATGTACAGAGTGACTCATAAAAAACATTTCTTAAACAAAGCAGTTGAATGCTTGAACTGGCTTGAAAACCATTGTGCTGAGGGTTATTCTGGTGCATGTTGGGGATATAATTTTGACTGGCAATCAGGAAATTTTTTCTTATCAAAATATAAACCGTCTGTAGTTGTTACATCTACAGTTGTTAATGCCTTCCTTGATGCATACGAAATACTAAAAAATAATAGTTATCTAAATGTGGCTGAGAGCGCATGCAATTTCATACTTAATGACCTAAACATTTCTGAAGATTCTTCAGGAATATGTTTTAGTTACACTCCTTTTGATAAAACTAAGATATTCAATGCAAGCATGTTTGCATCCTCCCTCTTATCCAGAGTATATTCATATACAAAAAATGAAAAATTTCTTGAATATGCAGAGAAATCAGCAAGCTATGTGGTTGATAGTCAGCGTCATG
>JAHIPG010000377.1 GCA_018894775.1 Nanobdellota archaeon | reverse complement strand
TTTCTACTTCCCTGCTCGGATATAATCTGAACTTATGAGCAATCACCACCTTTTCCATGAACAATAAAAAAATTGGTTTGCCTTTATAAAACCCTACCCACACACTTGTCGCGTGTCGCGTACTCAAAGGATTTCCGACGACAAAAAAAGATTTCCGAAACCTAATTCATCTGACACCAAATCACAAGAATTTAGAATCAGACTTCTTAGCGAAAGAGTTAAGAATTAATCAGGTTATAAAGATCTGTAAGGTTTAGTTCAAAGGCTGCTATTGGCATCTCTATTGCTAAGTTGTCTATTACCTCTGGATGAATTTCTCCGATGTATGCAACACCTTTGCCTTTTACACCTACTCTTGCTACTCTTCCAGGTATAAAGCTTCCGTGTTCTGTTTCTTCAATTGAGTATTCCAGATTCATTGCTGCGAATAAGCTGTCTAGTACCTGTCTTATCACAGTATAATTTGCCTTATTGCCTGATATTACGACTCCTAACCTGTCCATTTCTTTTATTCCTGTTTCTTCTTTTGGTGCTCTTTTGAATATTGTTCCCATCTCAAATATTTTCTGGGGAAATTCATGATGCTTATTAGATTTAATTACTTGTAGTAAGCTTGGTATCATCCAGGATCTTAAAGCGTTATATTTTACATTCTTTGGGTTTTCCAGTTCTATGTAGTCAACGTTGACATTCATTTGTGTTGTTAAGTGTTCTTTGTTCATGAGGTTGTAAGTATTGGTTTCAATTAAGTCAAGTCCGATTAGTGTTTCTGCTATTCTTCTTTTGAATACTTCAAACTTATCTTCTTGGCCTATTGTGGCTGCTTTGGGTATCTCTTCTTTGAATTTATCATACCCATATGCTATTGCTATATCTTCTACAAGATCTACAGGGTGTAATATATCTGCTCTATAACAAGGTACAAATGCCTTTCCTGCTTTGTAGTCATAGCCCATCTTGAGCAGGCATCTTTTCATGTGTGTCTCATCTAGTTCTAGTCCAAGTAGGTTATTCACATAGTTTCTGTCAATTTTCATTTCTTCTGGGACTAGTTGAGGTGTATTGATTTTTTTCCGGTCATAGATTAGTTCCATCTCGAATATCTGTCCACCCATATCTGCCAGTGCTGTTACGATGATATTCAGGCATTTGCTCAATATTTCAAAGTCAAACCCGGAACATTCGATGAATACATCTTTTGTTTTTGTTGTTATCTTCCCGACTTTTTCTGAGTTGATTATAGGTGGCATTGATAGTATTGCATTGTTGGAATCTATGAATATAGGGAATGCTGTGAGACCTTCTAGAAGGTGTGCATATTCTCTTCCAGCAGGATGTTTAGTGAGTATTTGTTTTACAGTCATTATTTCTGTGGTATCTAACGGTTGGAATCTTATTTCATCATGTTTTCTTGCTTCATACTTTATTGGTAGTTTTATTTTTTCAAATGGGTAAATTCCTATTGCTGCTTTTTTTCTGTTTCTTCCATATGTTACATGAAGCTTTTCCTGTATTTGTATGACTTCTTTTATTTTTTCGTCATCAAAATTGATTCCTTTCACTACTGCGCATGCTGTGAATGGTCTTACAGTTTTTACTGATTTATCGATTATTACCTTATAGTTTGATTTTTTTGCTATATATTTTCTTAATCCTGTTCTTTTTCCGATGAATGATGAGAATGCTCTTGCGAATCCTTGTTCTGATAGCATATCAGGCCTGTTTGGGAAGACTTCCACCACTATTTCATTTCCTTCAATCTTTTCTAGATCAGTTCCCAAGAAACTTATCTTCTCTTTAAGCTGTTCTATAGGCATCTTTTTCCCGATAAGCTTTTCGAATACTTTTTTGTTTAGTGTTATTGTTGGCATTTTTATTTCATCCAGGATTTCATTTCTCTTAATTGTTTGATATCATTCTTGTATAGTTCACGGATGTCTGTCATATTATAGTATTCTCCGATTATTCTTTCCATTCCTAGACCCCATGCTATTACTGGTACTTCTTTTCCTATGAGTGGTTTGACCATTTCTGGTCTGAACATTCCTGCTCCGCCTAGTTCGACCCATTTTTTGTGTATCGGATGGAATGCTTCTATTTCTGCTGATGGTTCTGTGTATGGGAAGTATGCTGGTCTTACTCTTACTTTTTCATAACCCATCTTCAGGAAGAATTCTTTCAAATATCCGATTAGATTTCTAAAATTTGCGTTAGGGTCTACAACTATTCCTTCAACCTGTGTTAGTTCGAATAGGTGTGACCAGTCCATTGATTCGTTCCTGAATACTTTACCTACTGAAAAGAATTTTACTGGAAGGTCTGTTTCTTTTAGCATTGAGATTGTTTTTGCGCTTAGTACTGTGGTATGAGTCCTTAGTACATTCTTTTTTGATTCTTCTCTTTTCCAGCCATATCCCCATCCTTTGCTTCCTGTGTTTCCCCCATTTTCATGGGTTTTTTTGATAGAGTCAACCAGATCTTTTTTTGGCAGTTTTCCTTTCATTGGATCCTTTATGTAAAATGTATCCTGCATTTCTCTGACAGGGTGATCTTGTGGTGTGAATAATGCATCAAAATTCCAGAATGATGTTTGCACTAACGGACCTTTCATTTCCTGGAAACCTAGGTCAAGCCAGATTCTTTTGATATAATCTATTGCTTGGTTTACGAAGTGTCTTTTTCCTCCATATATCTTGGGAACATTTATCATTACATCATACCTTCTGAAGTTTTTCTCTTTCCATGTGCTATTGATGAGCATGTCTTGTGTTAAGGTATCTACAAATTGGTTGCTCAGTTTTAGTTTTACTAATTCTTCTCCTAATTTTGTTAATTTTATATGCCTTATTCTTCTTATGTCTGTCTTGATTATCTGTCTTCTTCTCTTAAGCTCTTCATAGGAGTGCTTTTCTTCTGGTGATAGGTGTGCTATTTCTAAAGGTAATTTTCTGAGGAACTGTTCTTCCAGAGTTTCTTTATCAAGAAGTATTCTTCCTTCTTCTGTTATATCTACCCTTGTTCTTGGTAGTATCTCTATTGCTCCTCTTCTTTTTAGAAGGCCTAATGATATGGTGATTTCATCTTT
>JAHIPG010000376.1 GCA_018894775.1 Nanobdellota archaeon | reverse complement strand
TTTTCTTTTCCTCTTTCTTCTCTTCTTTCTTGTCTTCTTTCTTCTCTGATTTTTTGCCGCCCTTTTTCTCTTCTTTTTTCTCTTCAGGTGCTCCTACTATTTCTACTTGGACATACTTCTTGTCCTTTTCTTCAATCCACTTTGCTGTTACGCTTATTTTATGAGGTGGATTTTTGTAACCATGTTTCCATACCTCTAAATTTAGATATTTTCCTAACTTTATATCCTCTGTCTTCATATGCTTCTTCATAAACTCTCTAATTGCTCTAATTGCTTTTGATGTCCTTTTGTAAATAGGGACTTTTAACCATTCTTTCCTTAGCGGAATGTTGTATGTTCTTTCTTTATCGTCTGCCATTTTTACGCTTTTGTTTTTGTTCTTCTCCAGCTTCTTTTACAAGCTGTATGCCTGCTTGGATGAACCCTTCTGCCTGTACCATACTTTTTTGGTACTGTCCAGAAAGGAGCCCACCTAGTTTGGGCGTTCTTCTTGATTAGTCTTAATTTTTTTGCAAATGGTTTGAATCTGCTCATTTTTTCGTGATTTTAAACTCCTTCTTTGGAGGTTCTAATTGCATTAACATGGATTTAAGCTTTTCGTCTGTTATCTGTTCTGTTATCTGTCCCTGTTGTATTGCCTGTGCTAATATAGCAATTATCTGTATGGCCTTTTCTGGATGTGCAGCTTTCAGGTTGCCGTATCTGGATATTGCCTCTTTTGTCATCTTTTGCTTTGCAATCATCTCAAGCATTTCTACCTGTCTTTGAAGTTGAACTTGCTCTTTGAATGATTCCTGTTGTTGCTGCATGAGTGCTTCCATTCGTTTCTGTCTTATCTCATCTAGCTCACTCATTTTATGTCTTTGCAAAGCTTTTGCATGAAGGATTTACCTTTTGCTGTGATAACCCTTCCTTTGTGAACGTCTTTTTCTTCAAACTTTATGAATCCTGCTTTTTCTAGTTGCTGCAGGATTGTCCTTGTGAGTTTTCCTGAAGCTGGGTAGACCTTCTCAGGCTTGTGACCTCTATTTTTCTTTGTTTGGTAGTTATTTCTTAGCTTAGAAACCCCTATCGGACCTTTTAAGAATATTTTTCTTAGCATAGAAGCTGATCTCATATACCACCAATTTGGGTCTACAGGTGGCCTTTCTTTGCCTGGACCTGTCTTTACAAAAGTAGCCCAATCAGGCTTTTTTATAGCCTCTATCTTCTTCATTTCTTCTGCCACTTTTTCAAGCAACTTGTTTATATCTACATCGAATATTGACATTATTTCTCCTCCGTCTCAAAACCCTTAATTTTTTACCGGAATTAAACTATTGACAGAATTAAAGTGTTTTTAAAGGTTTCGTTAGGCTTTTACTCTACCTTTCCCTGGAGGTAAAAAACTTTGTATATCTTCTAATTCTCCACCCAGTTTAGCTTTGATTTTCTTAGCCATATCACTTGTTTTCATGTCACCCTGATCAATTATAAGATATTTTTCAGCGTTTTTGAGCATAGCTCCTACAGGCCCTCCAATTATGGCCTTATCTTTTGTTATGCCTACAGCTAATTGGAGTATTGGTTTGAGATATTCTCTCTTTCCGTGTATCATGAACGTTCCTTTTGGTAATCCTAGCTCTTTTTTTACCTGTTCTGGTTTGATATAATATACTTCTGTTGTTGTCATTCCATGTTTCCATGCTCTTGAGTAAGCTGCTGTGGCCTGTGCTGTTTCTTCTATGGTTTTTTTGCCTATCTTTTTGCCTTCTCCTTTGATTACGAAGAAGGGGCTTCCGATTATCTGTGTATGGAATACCAGGTCTCCTTTCTCCATGTGTTTCTTGACTACGATATCATTTGTTGTTGCGTCCCTTCCGCCGATGCATAAGAATCCTTCTGAACTTACAAACCACCTGAATTTTTCATACCATTTCTTTTTCTTTACTATCACTTCTTTGAGTTTATTCTTTACTATTTTTGGTTTTACCAGTTTGGCTTCATTTTCTGCTCTTTTTACTGCAGTTTCTGCTCCTTGTATCTTTCTTTTTGCTTTTTTGGCCTTTTCATAGTATATTGCTGCATTCTGTTCTATTGTTTTTGTGATATCAATCTCAACTTTCATTTTATTACGTATGTGGGTTATGCACCTTAACAGTTTAGAATTCTTTATAAAATTTAGGGTTACGCCTTTCTCCATCTGACTCCTTCAGGAGTATCCTCTAGAATTATACCTTGTTCTTTAAGTTTATCTCTTATTTTATCTGCTTTTGCCCAGTCTTTATTCTTTCTTGCCTTTTCCCTTTCTTCAAGCATATCTTCTATATCTTTGCTTATCTCTTTCTCTTCTTTTTTAAGTTCATTCAGGCCTAATCCAAATATTTCATCAAATTTCAGAGATAGTTTGTATTTCTCCTTCGCATTGATGTCTTTATCTTTAAGCATGATCCATGTTACAGCAAGTGCTTTTGGCATGTTCAGATCTTCATTTATTTCTTCTAAAAATTCTTCTTCATATTGTTTCAACTTTTTATTGTTAGTTTTGGTATCATCTTTCTCTTCCAATATTTCAAGAATTTTATTTTTCAGATTATGATATGAATTCTGTGCTCCTTCTAGTGCTTCCAAAGAGAAAGTTAATGGTTTGTGATAGTGTGCTGTTAAGCATAGATATCTGTAGCTTAATGGTTCAAATCCTTTTTTTTCTAATTCTGATATTGTGAACAGCCCTCCTTTACTTTTGCTTACTTTTTCTCCTTTGAATGTGAGGAATGCTCCGTGTAACCAGTATTTTACCCATGGTTTCTTTCCGAATGCTGCTTCGCTCTGTGCTATTTCATTAGTATGATGTACGTTTATGTGATCCTCTCCTCCTGTGTGGATATCAAATTGTTCTCCCAGATATTTTGAGGACATTGCTGAACATTCTAGATGCCATCCAGGAAAGCCTATCCCCCATGGTGATTTCCATTCCTGCTGCCTTATACCTGGTTTTTCTGAGAATTTCCAGAGCGCAAAATCTGTTTTGTTTTTCTTTTCTCGCATAGAGACCCTTTTTCCTGCTTTCAAGTTCTCTTCTTGCAGCAGAGCCATCTTGCCATAATCTTTGAGTTTTGAAGTATCAAAATAGACTCCATCACTGGTCTTATATGTGAAGCCTTTCTCTTCTAATTTCTTGATTAATTCTAACTGTTCTTTGATATGTTTTGTTGCTTTACACCAAATATCTGG
>JAHIPG010000375.1 GCA_018894775.1 Nanobdellota archaeon | reverse complement strand
GATGAAAAGAGCTATTCTGAGTTTGAACCAGGCAAAACTAAACTTTTATAAATAAAAATTACTTTACCCAGCATATGGCAAATTTGGAAGAAGAAAAAGTAAAATTCATGAAGATTTATGCTAATCTGCCGGAAAAGATTAGAAAAGAGGATATTATCATAGTGATTGATAAACAGCCGTACACATGGAATGCAGCTTATTTTGAGATAAGCAGCAGCACTAAATTAGGAGAAAGTATTTTAAAGGAATTAAAGGGCCTCAGTATACTATGAAAGAAAACTTACTTGTCAGAAAAATAGCCAGAAAATCCTTGCCTTTGCTTAGAAAGTATGATGTTGTAGAAGCAGGAATATTTGGCTCTATGGCAAGAGGAGATGTCCACAGGAAAAGCGATGTTGATTTCCTAATCAAATTCAAAGGAAGGAAAAGTCTTCTTGATCTAGTCGGCTTGAAACTTGACCTAGAGAAAAGCCTAAGAAAAAAAGTGGATATAGTGACTTATAAGTCAATTCATCCACTGCTTAAAAAAAGCATATTAGAGGATGAAGTGAAGATATTATGAAAAGAAATGATGATATTTATTTAAAGCATGTTTTGGAGCATGTCAATAAAATAGAAAAAGCACTGGAAAACCTTTCTAAGAAAGAATTTGAATCAGATTCTGATGCACAGGACTCGACAATAAGAAGGATAGAAGTTATTGGAGAAGCAGTGAAGAATATCTCAGAAAAGCTAAAGAAAACTTATCCAAAAGTAGAATGGAAAAATATTGCAGGAACAAGAGATGTCTTGATATGTCAGGAATATGCTTCTGGTCTAACTGACTAGGGGAGTAATCTCTCAAGAGATTCCATCCAGAGGTATATTCCTGAGCATGCTCAAAAACCACCTTTAAGTCATGCTACTGGTCTAATAGCGACTGAAAGAGCTGTGACTGGTGGTTTTTGACACATGCTTATTTTAGTGTTGACTTAGACTTGATTTGGGATATAGTCAAAGATGATTTACCTATATTCAAGCAGCAGATTATTGAGATATTAAGTAAAATGGGTTAATATAATCTATAACTCCAATCAATTCAACTTATTTCTATCCTTTCTTCGAATACAATGACCATATCATCTACGCTTTCAACAAGACAGCATATAACCAATTAAATTCAAGCTCATCGTAACCGAATCTTCTTAATCAAAGCATTCATCTTATCGATTTGAAGCAATCCGTAGGACAGTGTTGCTAAATAGGTAGTAGAGTTTTTCTTATTATTATTGCCCTTATCAGGCTCCACCAATTCCACCGACCAAACCCTGCTGCTTCAGCAGGGGTTCTTTTATTCAAGGTCTTATGTGGTCTTAGAAAGTTATAGTAATTCCTAAAGAATTTAAGATATGCATATGCACTATCAGCCGATTGGAATTTTCTCATAACTTTATAGTTCTCTCTAAGAGTATTGTGAAACCTCTCAATAGGATTATTCTTAAACTGATGTTTCCAAGCAGGAAACCTCACATGTTTAACCTGTTTTCTCGGAAAGACTGCCCTTATGGCAGGAGGATAGTCAAATGAGTTATCAGTATGAATATAAATAGGAAATCGCTCAAGATTTTCCCTAATTTTTCTAATAAACATTAGCCCTTCAGACTCATTTTTCTCGACGCTAATATGGTCAGCAATAAGAAATTTAGTATCATAGTCAATAACATCCCAATAATATACGAATTCATCTTTCTTATGCCCTTTTTTTCTTAAGTAAGTCTCATCGGCATGAGCATTTTCAGAAAACCATAATTGAAAAGAAGCGGTGAAATGGTCAATCATTTCACCGAATTTCTTCTGCCATCTAAGCACAGTTCCTCTTTGGATATTGGTTTTGTACTTCTGGTTGATGTGGTCAACTATCTTGCCTAGCGACATTCCCTTAGCTCGAAGATCAAGGGCGTCGACGATAATCTCTGGCTTGGTATGGCAGTGCTCAAAGCCTTTTCTGTTGACAAACATCTTTCCACATTCGTTGCATAAGTACTTTTGTACCCAGCCGCCGATATTCTTTCTTAGTCCTGCCTTAACAGAATTTGTTTTTTTACAGTGTGGGCATCGAAACATTTTATCACCTAACTTTTTTGAGATGAGGTAATATTTATATCTGTCGATTTAGCAACACTGTCATCCGTAGAAAAGCTTAAATAAACTCAAAGCTAACTGAATCCTATGAACAAGAAACTGGAAAAAATGAAGCCTTTGCTTATAAAAACACTGAAAGCAAATGGTGTAATGAGAGCAGGAATATTCGGCTCTTATGCAAGAGGAGACTCAAAAAAAGGAAGCGATATAGATCTTCTTGTATACATAAATAAAAAAATAAGCCTTCTTGGCTTAGCTTCACTTAAGGTAGATATTGAGGATAAACTTAAGAAAAGAGTAGACCTTGTAGAATACAAGATGATACACCCATCCCTTAAAAGAAAAATTTTAGATGAAGAGATAAGGATAATATGAAACGAGAGATAGGAATTTATATTGAAGATATCTTAGGAAGCATAAGAAAGATAGAAGAGTATACTAAAGGGATAGATGAAAGCAAGTTTAAGCAGGATACCAAAGCTCAAGATTCTGTAATAAGGAGGATAGAACTGATAGGCGAAGCTGTCAAGGGTATTCCTAGCTCTTTAAAAATTAAATATCCAGATGTTCCATGGAAAGGAATTGCAGGCATGAGAGACATTCTTATCCATGCTTATTTTGGCGTAGATATCTCCAGAGTCTGGAAGGTTGTAATAGAAGACATACCCAAATTGAAAGAAGAAACTCTTAATATAAAAAAAGAGCAGGAATCCAAAGGACAAAAATCGGGAGTGTAATTAATTCTGCTGAAACCTCTTAATTGATAAAACAGTTAAGAAATGAAATCAATAAGAGGTGTAGGTAAAATGAATAAGTTATTT
>JAHIPG010000374.1 GCA_018894775.1 Nanobdellota archaeon | reverse complement strand
CAAAATTCGGTCTCATTATTTAGTTTTTCTTCTACTGTAGAGATGTAGGTTTCTAGGTTCTTATTATTAACCTTAGCAAAGATATATCTTCCCCTGTTTCTGTCTAGATTGTTTCTTGTTAGAACATATTTTCCTTCTATATTTTTTGGATCGTCTCTTATCCAATGCTCGAAAGTTTCATCTTCTCCTTTTGGCAGATAGTCTGTCTGTGCGAGTAGATTGTCAACAGCCGCATGAAGTATTTCTGTGTCTGATTTTTTATCTTCTTTGCAATATTTTTTTATGAAATCTTTCAGTTCTTGTGGATATATTGCTTCAGCTTTTTTTGTTATGTTTGCTTGCTCTGCTAGTTTTGCTGTTTTTTCATCTAAGTTCTCTTTCCTAAATGTTTTTGGTAGTTTCATTCTAGCTCTAGGTCTTGTTGCCTCTTGTTACTTTTGGTCTGCTCAGTTCTATATCTTCAAATCCTAGGTATTTCTTTGTCTTGGCTTCATGTTCAAAGAATTTTTCTGCGGGAAATATAACATCCCTATCTAATCCGTCTAAGAATGTGTCATCTATGACCATGAAAAATTTGTATTCATCCCCTTCTTTCCTTATATCTAGGTTGAAGTGGTGTTTGCAGTTTTCATCATCAGGTGTCTCCCAGGATCTTGGGAATCTGTAGCTTATGTCCATATGTTGGAGGTTCTTTAGTGCTTCTCTTTCTTTTTCTGTGAATGGGAGTGCTTGGTATATGCTTAGGAAGCATGCTCGTGTTTCTTTTACTTGTTTTGTCCAATTGAATTTCTTGGCGAGTGGAACATTGAGGTATTCTTCTTTTATTTCATCGTTTACAAGTCCAAATTCCCCGTTATCGACGACATAGTAGTCTCCGTCTTCTTTGAAGTTGAAATCTAGATGTCCTATGTATAGTCCTCCTTTGAATATTCTTGGGTTGTCTTTCTTATGTATCTTCATTGGTTCTATTTTGTAGTTGTCGTGTTGGAAGGGCATGTTTATGTAGTTGAAAGGGTTCTCTATGAATGTGTCTTGTATTGCTTGTAGAGGTTCTTTTATCTTTGATTCTATGAGTATCCTTTCTATAGCATATTTGTCGTCGGGTAGTCTTGCCATATCCCCTCTAAATTCCAGTGATGAGAAATTTATTGTGACATTTGTTCCTTTATCAAACTTGAATTCTGTGTAATAGAATGGATGTTCTGGATCTGTATCATAGATTAGATCAATACTTTGGTCGATAAGGTTTTGGAATGTTAAGTGGCCTTTTACTTTCTCTTCTTTTGTTTTTAGCGCTTCGTTTATCTTGTTTTGCAGGTCTTTTTTTGGCCTGAATGTCGTCGGAAATCTTATTCTAGATGTTAGTTTTTCTTCTGTATATTTATTACTGTATCTGCTACATTCTCTTACTATCATTATGTAAAGCCTCCCAAAAATGTTACTACTATTGGGTGATTATGTAATATTTAAGCTTTTTGATTTGTATATTCTAAAAGCGAAACCTTTATATAGTAATTAGTGTATACTATACAATAAGGTTGGTGTGAAATAAACAATAACTTCACACTGACCATTTTTGTTCAAATAGTTAGTGTTGAAATGACACTAACAAGGAAGGAAAAAAACAATGGCAAAATATTATTTGATTGAAAAATGGAAGGAATATGAGGATAGGCCTTGCGGAACCAGCTATGATAGATATGACGTAAGGGAATATGGTACACCTGAAGATTTGCAACAAGCAATCCTTGAAGGATCAAAGAAAGGCGGAAAGCTGATTCCAGCAAAAGGTTTGGAAATTAAACTTCAGCTTTTCGACGAACCAGATGACAGATTAGAAAGTAGGACAGACAAATTTGAACCAGACTATTCTGATGACTTAGGAATGTCTTAAATTTTAAGAGGTAGTTAGTGTAAAAAATACAATAAAGGAAGCCAAAATGAAAATACCACAATCATTTGTACCGGAAAAGAACCTTGAGATTATGAGAAAAATCAAAACTGAAATGTTCAGGCTAGTGGTAACAGAATCCTGTAATGCTAAGTGCAAATACTGCCTGGCAGCCAATACTCCTAAGAATGGATCTAATCAGACAATCGAAGCTGTAGAGAAAGCAGCAAAGAAAGCAAAAGAGAACGGAGCAAGAGAAGCTTCAATCTCAGGAGGAGAACCAACATTAGATAAAAACTTATTGAAAAAAATTAAGGTGGTTGGAAAATACTTCGACAAAATCAACCTACAAACCAATGGAACATTGTTGGAAAACCCAGAAGATTATAAGTTGGCAGGTGTCACAACCGTGATAATCAACCTGCCTTCTTATGATAAAGAGACATATGAAAAGTTAGTTGGTATAAAAGTTTATGATAAAGTTATCAACAATATAATAAGGGCAACTCTTGCTGGATTGAACGTAAGGCTAAACTCAGTTCTTGTAAAGGGTTACACTGATGATTTTGCCCATATAGTAAGAATGATAGAATTCTCAAAGAAGTTAGGTCTTAGGGAAATTACTTTCACTCAGATGGTCCCTGCTAATGATTTTGCTGCAAAACACAGGGTAGGCTTAGAAAATGTAAGGCAGCTTTTCCAGAGGTCAGAACAGAATGAAAATCAGAAATTTCACAGCATTGATGTTTTCCAGTTCTTAGATATGACAATCGGATTATCATCTTGTCCTTTCGAGCTTAACGGACAAGCTTTCGAAACAGGATGGTCAAAGGAGTATGTGCTAACAGAAGATTCTCGGTTAATCACAGATTACTTCAACCAAGAAAGAAGTACAATGGAGGTATTTTAGAAAATGAAATATGATTTACCGGAAAAACATGAAAAATATACAGACAAATATTTCCTGAGATCAAGGGAAGTATTGGAGAAGGATGGTGTCAACCCTTGGGTTAAGATGCAGGTCTTTGTGAGGAAAGGGCCTGGAAAGATTAGAGGCATTGAAGAAGCTATTCAGATTCTTGAAAAATACTCTAAACTGAAAGAGAATAGAGGGAAGGTTTATGCTCTGCCTGAAGGCTCAGATTATGAACCTTGTGAAGCAGTTATGACAATAGAAGGAAACCTTCAGGATTTCATCGAGCTAGAGACTATGTATCTCGGAGTTATAACCTCTAAGACAACTGGTGGAGATATAGATCTTGAGCAGGTTGAGAAGAACGCAAGAGAGGTTGTAGAGGCTGCAGAAGGAAGGCCTGTCCTTTACTTTGGAGCAAGGCACTGGCATTACAGTCTAGATGCTAAGATTGCAGAAGCAGCTTACAAAGGTGGATGTGTAGCAGCATCAACAGACATCGGAGCTGAAACTTTCGGTCAGGAAGGTGTAGGAACAATCCCTCATGCATTGGCTTTGGCTTACGGTGGCACAGTAAAGGCAGCAAAAGCATTTGATAAGCACATCGACAAAGACATAGACAGGTTGATTCTGATAGATACATTTAATAGGGAACTAACAGACGCTGTAGAAACAGCTAAGGCTCTTGGTAAGAATTTTTCAGGTGTAAGGATTGATACCTGTAAAGAGAACATCGGTGAAGGTGGAACACCAGACAACGGAAATACGTATGAGACAGGTAACGGCGTCACAATAGAGCTTGCATACAACATGAGGAAGGCTTTGGATTCAGCCGGTTTTCCAGATGCAAAGATAGTTCTTTCAAGCGGTTTTGGAAAAGTGGATAAGGTAAAAGCTTTTGTTGAAGCAGAAAAAAAACTTGGAGTGAAACTTTTCGATGCTATCGGAGCAGGAGGATTATTCAATGCTCACTACGCAACAGCAGATATCGTCGAAAAAGATGGCAAACCATTCTCAAAGAAAGGAAGAAAATTGAACCCTAATCCAAGATTAGAGGAGGTATTACTAAAATGAAATACAGAAAAGAGATAGAAAAAATAGAAAATTTCATTAGGGAAAGGACAGGAAACCTTGATGGAGGAATTATTGGTCTTAGCGGAGGGATTGATTCAACAATAATAGCTTACCTTTCAGTAAGAGCATTAGGAAAAGCTAAGGTATACGGATTAATCATGCCTTATGACAGTCAGAGCGTAGAAGATGGTGAATTAGTTGCTAAAGAGCTTGGCATTGACTATGATATTGTCAACATTAAACCTGTTGTTGATTCTTTTGAAGAACAGGCAAAATACTTTGATAAGGATCTGTCAAAAGGGAACCTGATGGCTAGAGTGAGGATGTGTTTGCTTTATGGAGCAGCTAACAATAAGAATCGTTTAGTTCTTGGAACAACTAACAAGTCAGAGATGGAGATAGGCTACTTCACAAAACATGGTGACGGAGCTGTTGACATAGAACCTATCGCTCACCTGTACAAGACAGAGGTTTGGGAGATGGCAGAAGAATTAGGAATTCCTGAACAACTGATAACAAAAGCACCTAGCGCAGAACTTTGGGATGGGCAGACAGATGAGAATGAACTAGGATTCAACTACCATACTTTGGATAAAATTCTTCAAGGGGAGACAGAAGGTATTGAGCAGAAAGTTCTGGAAAGAGTTGAGAATCTGAGAAAAGGTTCATGGCACAAGAAAAAGATGCCAGATAGACTGGAGGTAGAAGAATGAAAACAGGACTTTTTGTAGGAAGATTTCAGCCTTTTCACAAGGCCCATTATAAGATAATTAATAAAATTTCGAAAGAGGTAGACTACCTTATCATCGGTGTAGGTAGTTCTAACAAGCATCATACAATTGATAACCCTTTCACTCTGAAAGAAAGAGTAGACATGATAAATGCTTCCCTTGAGATTGATAATTACACAATAAAACATATACCTGATCTCGACGATTATGGAAGATGGGTTAAGCACGCTTTGAATATCACAGGAAAAGTTGACGTTGTTTTCACTGGTAACAAGTTGGTGAAGGAACTTTTTGAGAAAGAAGGATTGGAAGTTAAAGTTCTGAACAGCAAAAAGAGTTACATAAGCGCTACAATGGTCCGAGACATGATATCCAAATCACAGCCATGGGAAAAATATGTTACAAAAGAGGCTGCAAAGGCAATCAAGGAAGCTGACGGTGAAAAAAGAATAAAAGATCTCTCTGTGGTCTACAAGAATCCAATCCCCACTGTTGATGTAATAATAGAATACCAAGGAGGCATAGTGCTTATCGAAAGAAAACATGAACCTTTTGGTTGGGCAATACCTGGTGGACATGTTGACTATGGTGAAAGTCTGGAAGCAGCAGCTGTAAGGGAAATGAAAGAGGAAACATCTTTGGATGTTAAACTGGTCAAGCAGTTCCATACTTATTCTGAGCCAAGTAGAGATCCGAGAAATCATAAAATTTCAACTGTTTACATAGCTAAGGGTAATGGTAAGCCTAAGGCTAACAGTGATGCTAAGAAGGTGAAGGTATTCACAAAGGATAACCTGCCTGAGTTAGTATTCGACCATAAAAAGATTCTGGACGATTATTTTAAGCATAAGGAGGAAACAAAATGATAAAATTACTCAAAACATTACAGTCAAAAACAGACGATGTAAAAAAATATGTTTGGAAGGCAGGAGATACTGTAGCTGAGAGTGTAGACTTAGGTATTGGTAAGAATGGAAGGAAAGATAGATGGACTTTATGCGTTTCTGTCCAGTCCGGTTGCCCTGTAGGATGTAAGT
>JAHIPG010000373.1 GCA_018894775.1 Nanobdellota archaeon | reverse complement strand
TTTGGAAACTCAGCCAAAGTAGACGCACAAAAAAAATACATCGGACAAAGAGCATACGTAATAATAATCAAAGACTAAAACTATTTTGTCCCACACACGCTACATTTAAAACTGCAAAGAACTAAGATAAATTTATGGTATTCGTAGCTTTATTGGAACCGATAAGCCCAGGGAATATTGGCGCAATAGCAAGGGCTATGAAGAACTTTGACCTAAAAGATTTAATAATCATAAACCCAAAATGTGATCCACAATCTGAAGATGCGGTAAAAAGAGCAAAACACGCTAAAGAAATATTGAAAAAAGCAAAAGTTGTAAAAAAATTTTCTTACCTGAAGAAATTTGATTGTATAATAGGGACTACAGCAAATGTCGGATCGACAGACTACAACATACCAAGACTGCCTGTAAAACCAGAAGAACTTGAAATAAGAGAAAAAAATTCTGTCATTCTATTCGGAAGGGAAGATTCTGGTCTAACCAACGAAGAAATACTGCAATGTGATTTTATAGTTTCAGTGCCTTCATCAAAAAAATATCATACATTAAACATTTCACATGCAGCCACTATAATATTCTATGAACTTTTCAAACAAAAAAAAGAAACATCACACCAACATATCAGAAATGCAACAATACAAGACAAAAAAATACTTTTTAAATTGATAAATAAATCATTGAACAAATTAGGATTCGCATCTGATGATAAAAAAGAGACACAAAAAAGATTGTGGAAAAGGATAATAGGTAAAAGTTTTCTGACAAAACGAGAATTCCAAGCAATGTGTGGATTTTTCAAGAAAATAAAATGAAGCTGAACAAGAGAGGTTATATAGATCCTGGGACAGGAGGAATGGTAATCGGCTCGATATGGCCGGTAATACTGGCAATATTTGGGGCAATAGTCGCATTCTTCATCAAATGGTTTTATAAGCCTATAAAAAATATGATTTTTAGGTTTAAAAAATAAAAAATGAGGAAGTTGGCAAGAAAGAGGATAATGAGAATTTTATTTTTAACTATAACTTTTATTCTAGCGATATATTTAATAAACAATAATCTAACAGATAATACAGTTAAGATGGGAGAAACCAATTATAAGAAAATTCTATTGATAGGAATAGATGGGATGGATCCTAAGATAACTGATCAACTAATCAAACAAGGAAAACTTCCAAATTTTCAAAAATTAAAAGAACAAAGAACTTATACAACTCTAGGGACTAGTTTACCTCCACACAGCCCAGTAGCATGGACAACAATAGCAACAGGAACAAATCCAGGTAAGCATAATATATTTGATTTTATAAGAATGAATTTTGAAAGACAACTTCCAGAACTTTCTCTATCGAAGGAATTGGGAGGTATAGGGGGAACAACATACCAAAGCTACATCAAAGAAGAACCATTTTGGAAAATAACTTCCAGAGCAGATATCCCTTCGACTATTATAAGATGGCCTGTGAGCTTTCCTGCTGAAGAAGTTAATGGCAATTTGCTTGCAGGATTAGGGGTACCTGATATTAAAGGGTTTTTAAGCGACTATACAATATATACAACAGAGCCCAATAAATTCAAAGAACAAAAGAAAACTATTGAATTAGAAAATCTAGGTGAGACAATCAAGACTACAATTTCTGGACCAAGAATAAAAAAAGGTGGAGAAATAGTGCCTGTTACAGTACCATTAAGTATAGACTTTGATGAAAAAGAAAAAAAGGTAATATTAACAGTACAGGATAATAAATATCCTTTGAAAGAAGGAGAATGGAGCGATTGGATACAATTAAAATTTAAAGCAAGCATGTTCAAAAATGTTCAGGGGATCTGTCGAGCATACTTAATAAGTATAGGGCCTGAATTTACTATGTACTTAACAGATGTACAAATACATCCTGAAAATCCGGTAGTAGATATATCTTATCCAAAAGAATATTCTAATGAATTAGCAAAAGAAATAGGGTTATATTACACATTAGGAATGCCTGAAGATACAGGGGCACTAACAGATGAGGCTATTAGTGATGAAATATTTCTAGAACAAACAAAACATATAGAAGATGAAAGAAATAAGATGTTCTGGTTAGAATTTGAAAAATTTAAAAAATCAGAAAAAGGAATATTAGCCTTTGTTTATGACACATCAGATAGGATACAACATGTATTCTGGGAACATAAACTATTAACAAAAGAGACCCCCAAAGATATTAAATTGAATGATGCAGTAATAAATTACTTTGAAGAGAAAGATGATTTCTTAGGAAAAATAATAGAACAGATAGATGAAAACACTGCATTGATTGTTTTATCAGACCACGGTTTTACAAGCTTTGAAAAAAATGTAGATATAAACTCATGGCTCAGCAAAAATGGATTTATGGCTTTAACTGGACAGCCTACTGAAAAAAATAATGGAGAATTATTCCAGCTTGTTGATTGGAGTAAAACAAAAGCATATTCTGTAGGATTTAATGGTATATACATAAATATAGATGGTAGGGAAACTAAAGGGGTAGTAGAAGAAACTGAAAGAGAAAAAGTAGTGGCAGAAATAATAGAAAAACTTCAAGAATTGAAAGATCCAGAAACAGGAAAAAATATTATATATAAACTGTATAAAAAAGAAGATGTTTACCAAGGAGATAATCTAAAATACGCACCAGACATAATAATAGGATTCTATCCAGGTTATAGGATGAGTTGGCAAACTGCTATAGGCGGACTTACACAAGAAGTCATATTTGACAATAATAAAAAATGGAGTGGGGATCATTTAGTGGATCCAAGCTTTGTTCCAGGAGTTTTGTTTACAAATTTTAAAATCAATAAAGAAAATCCCCATCAAATAGATGTAGCACCAACAATACTAAATTTAGCAGGAATCAAAACACCTGAAAATATGGATGGAGAAAGTTTAGTACAAAAATGAGTTCCTTAAAAGAATTAGAAAGCAAAAGCGTCTACATAATAAGAGAATTGAAAAGCAGATATAAAAATCCAGCAGTCCTTGTTTCGTGGGGGAAGGATTCAATAGTCCTTTTAGATGTTATCAGAAAAGCATTTTATGGAGAAATACCTTTTCCAGTAGTCCATATAGATACCAACCAAAAATTTAAAGAAATATATGAATTAAGAGATAAATTAGTCAAAGAAGGGAATATAAATCTTATAATAGCAGAAAATTCTAAAGGAGAAAGACCAAAAGATACATTTACTTGTTGTAATCAGTTAAAAACACAAGCCTTAAAGCAGTGTATCAAAAAACATAAATTTGATATAGTTATTGTAGGGATAAGAAGGGATGAACATGGAATAAGAGGAAAAGAACATTACTTTAGCCCAAGAGATAAAGATTTCAAATGGAAAACATCAGAAGAACAGAAAGATGGAGATTCAGGACTAAAATCATTACAAGACCCAGAATTTTCAGGATGGGATATATACGCAGACTATTTTGGCAAAGAAACAGATCATGTGAGATGCCACCCACTTCTCCATTGGACAGAAGAAAATATTTGGGAATATACACAACATAATAACTTACCTATAAATCCTTTATACTTTTCTAAGGATGGTAAAAGGTATCGTAGTATAGGATGTCAACCCTGCACAGAGCCAATAGAATCTAATGCAAGAAACATCAAAGAAATAATAGAAGAACTGAAAGAAAACAAGACTTCAGAGAGAGCAGGCAGAAGGATTGATAAAGAACAGCATATGGAAAAATTAAGAAGCCTTGGCTATATGTGAATAGTAACCTTAAAATAACACAATAATTCTAACAATCTTGATGAAACAGATATTACTACTATCAAAAGAGAATATAGAA
>JAHIPG010000372.1 GCA_018894775.1 Nanobdellota archaeon | reverse complement strand
GAGAATGGTAAAATTGTAAAACAGGCAGGAGTATGATTTAAGCCCTGAGTAGCAGAAGATGTTTGAGGTTAAAGAGTATATAAGCGTTGTCAAAAATTGTATAATTATCAAACAATAAAAAACAGGTGGAGAAAATGACTAAAGAGCAGAAGTTTTACAATGCCTTAAAGGACATCTTCGTAGGGGCAAAGGTTGAGGGGGAGTCTGGCTACATCAACCTTATGAGGATTAAGTCACGATATTACGAAAAAGGTGTCTTTCCGAAACTTCAGGAGGATGTAGAAGAGGCGGTAAAACCATTCCCTGATTTCAAGGAAGAGCTTTTTGACAAGCTCTACACATTCTTCCACCGCTATTTCTCCGAAAGCGGGTCAATCTATTTCAGGTATACCCCTCTCCACCAAAACATCTATGAGAAGGTCTATACGGATGACAAGGATGTGATGCTCTTCTGGAAGACCCATATGCTCTACTATGTCAAATCCGACAGGCTTTTCAAGAGCCTTGAGGTTGAGTTAGACGGGATTAAATTCTTCTTTGATGTCTCCACACTTGAGCATAAGAAGGCTAATGAAAAAAGAGAAACAATTTATGAGCTAAAGGAAATCCGCAAAGACGACGTTATTGCCTTCAATGTCTACTATACCGAGAAAGGGAAGACTACCAAGCTTGATGAGATTATGAAGACTTTAAGAAAGGCTAAGGTAATAGTAGATGAAGATCTGATCGAGAAAGCCTTCAGGGTCTTTGAAAAGCAGAGCGAGGTTGACTATTTCATAAACAAAAATGCAAAAGAGTTTTTAAGAGAGCAATTCAATATATGGCTCTACCAGTATGTCTTTAGCGGGGAGAGTGAATGGAACGAAAAAAGGATAAAACAATTACAGGCTTTAAAAGACATTGCATTCAAGATAATAGACTTCATAAGCCAGTTTGAGGATGAGCTGGTAAGGATATGGAACAAGCCAAAGTTTGTTTTGAACTCCAATTATGTAATAACGCTGGATAGAATCGTCTCCGCCTGTCATTCCTCTCCTTCTTGTCATTCCGAGCGTAGCGAGGAATCTCGTCACCCTTAATTTATTTCAGGGTCTAATAAGATGCTGAAACAAGTTCAGCATGACAGATTAATCCTAATTGAAAAAATCCTAAACCACAAAAACATCAAAAAACAGATTAAGGAATGGCAGGAGTTAGGGATTATTAATGATGATTTCTCTCCCTCTGTCATTCTGACCCTGAGCGGTAGCGAAGGGGAAGAATCTGACAAGAAAACATTGAACCCTAAATATCAATACCTTCCCTTTGACACGAAATACTTCAAAGACCTTGAGCTTGAGATATTAGGACTGTTTAATGATGGTTCGGCTCCGCTTACCACAGGTTTGGACAATGCTTTAGATGGATGGCTTATAAAGAGTGAAAACTATCAGGCATTAAATACTATCTTGCCAAAGTTCAAAGAAAAAGTGCAGGCGATTTATATTGACCCGCCGTTCAACAAAGAACAGGATGCAGATTATTTTTATTCCGTGAAATATAAGGATGCAAGTTGGATAACACTACTGGAAAATAGATTGCAGGTGGCAAGGGACTTGCTTTCTGATAGAGGGAGTATTTTTGTCAGGTGTGACTACAACGGTAATATGTATGTCAGGCTCTTAATGAATGAGATTTTTGGAGAGGGGAATTTTAGGAATGAGATTGTAGTGAATAAATCTATTCGTATAAAAACTGAAGGAAATAAATTTCCCACTTGGCACGATTCAATTATTAACTTTTCAAAATATTCAGACAATGTTTACTTTTCTCATATTACTGTGAGAAGAGAAAAAGAAGAGTGGAGATCCATTGATACCGAAGGAGAATCTTGTAATGTTATTCCACAAAATCTACTTCATTTGTTTTCTCTCAAAAATATAAAATACGATGAGAAAGGAAATCCTATTTCTATGGCAAGGATAATTTTAGGTAAAGAAATCTTACCTAGAAAAGGTAGGCGTTTCCCATCTCAAGAGGTGATTATTCAATTAGAGAAACAGGATAAAATTAGATTAAGCGAAAATAACAATCCTCAAATGCTGAAGCCATCAGAAATCTATTTGACTGATAACTGGTCAGATATTTATGGTTATTCAAGCGAATGGTCATTCCCTACCGAAAACTCCGAAATCCTCTTGAAGCGTGTCATTGAATCCACATCTAACGGCATGGATTCCTGCTTTCGCAGGAATGACGCTATACAGGACGCTAATAATTCTGTCATTCCCGCGCAGGCGGGAATCCAGAAAAACAATAAACGCGATATTATCTTAGACTTCTTCCTTGGCTCAGGCACAACCACAGCGGTGGCTCATAAGCTTGGCAGGAAGTGGATCGGCATTGAGATGGGTGAACATTTCTATACAGTTGTTCTGCCGAGGATGAAGAAGGTTTTGGCAGGAGATAAATCAGGTATCTCAAAGAAAGTTAATTGGCAGGGCGGTGGCTTTTTCAAATACTACGAACTTGAGCAATACGAGGACACCTTGAGAAAAGTCAAATACGAGGATGCTGACCTTTTTGATAATCCACATCAAGACCCTTACAACCAATATGGCTTTATGAAGGACTTAAAGCTCCTTGAAGCCTTAGAGATTGACTACAAAAAGAACAAGGTAAAGGTAGATTTAAACAGGCTTTACGATGGCATAGACATCCCTGAAACACTCTCTAACCTTCTTGGTAAGTGGATAAAAAAGATTACTCCTGACTATGTGGAGTTTGAGGACGGGGAGAAGATAAACCTGAAGGACTTAGACTATAAACTCATTAAGTCTTTGATATGGTGGTGAGATGAAAAATATAGAACAACTAAAGTTAAAAGATAACGAGAGAGTGGCATTACAGGAATTAAAGAGACGATTATTAGAACGATTTAAGAAGGCAGAGATTATCCTTTATGGCTCAAAGGCAAGAGGGGATTACGATAGAGAATCTGATATTGATTTGTTGATACTAATTGATGAAGAAATCAATACGGCTTTAGAAGATGAGATAATAAGTCTGGCTTATGATATTGAGTTGCTTTACGATGTTGTCTTCGGATTATTAATAGAATCAAAAAGAGACTGGAATTCTGAAATCTTTAGGGCAATGCCTATCCACTGGAATGTAAACAGAGAAGGAGTGCTTATATGAAGAAGGAATTCATTGAACTTGCAAGGTATCGTCTGGAGAAGGCAAAAAATACCTTAACTGATGCAAAAAAGTATTTTAGTGATGCAACATTAGAGTCCACAGTAAACCGTATTTATTATGCAATGTTTTATGCAGTTAATGCCCTTTTGATAACAAAGGGGCTGGCATCTGCCAAGCATTCAGGGGTGCGTGCAATCTTCAATAAAGAATTTGTCAATAAAGGTTTGGTAGAAAGAGACATGGGGAAGTTTTATGCAGAGATGTTTGACAGAAGACAAAAAGGCGATTACAAAGATTTTGTGAGATTTGAAAGAGAAGATGTTGAAGTCTGGCTCAAAAAGGCAGAGGAATTTATAAACAAGATTGAACAAATAACAATGGCAATTATAGAGAGCAAGTAACAGACTACGCCTTTCTTTAATTAAGGGTAACGAAAAAGTAATGAAGGGGTAATGAAAGTAATAAAAAAGAAACAAAAATCATTGGATAATAAGCAAAATGGGATTGAATGAAAGACAGATTAACGCCTTAATTTATGTAAAGGAAAATGGCAAGATTACAAATAAGGAATATCGTGAACTTTCGGGACTATCAGATGAGAGTGCAAGAATAAAT
>JAHIPG010000371.1 GCA_018894775.1 Nanobdellota archaeon | reverse complement strand
ATTTTGCCTGTATCATAGTCTATTTCTGCCCATGGCTGGGTATTTACCGGTCTGAAGGCGTCTCTTCTGCTTGTATGGAGCTTTCGGGTCTTTGTAGCCGGTAATATGAGGCATTTCTTGTCATTCATGTTTTTGTGCATGCATATGGCTACGTCAGCAAAATCCGTTTCTGCTATGAATTTACATGCTGATATGAGGTTCATTGCTGCATCTGAACTTCCACGATCTGAACTTCTTTGTGATCCTACCAGGATTACAGGTATCGGAAGCCCTTCTAGGATAAAACTTAGTGCTGATGCCGTATAATGCATTGTATCAGTACCTTGAGTAATTATTATGCCATCTGTGCCATTTTTGAGCTCTCTTTCTATCTCTTTTGCAATAACATTATAATGTGCAAATCTCATATCATCTGACATCATCTGCCTTACAAATCTGGACTCAATATTGGCTATATTCTTGATTTCTGGAAATAATCTGATCAGCTCTTCTGGTGAGAATTTTGCTATGACTCCACCTGTTTTATAGTCAACTGCGCTGCTTATTGTGCCTCCCATGTGTAGGATTGAGACTGTTTTTAGGCCTCTTTTCTTGGTTAGTTTTTCCTTCTTTTTGCCTGTTTCTTTCTTTGCTTTTTTTACTACTTTTACGCTTTTTACAGCCTTTGCATCTATGCCTACGTTGTAGCCTGTTTTGAGCTTGAGAATGATTGTATTTTTATCTTGTTGGGGCATTATTATGCCTTCATAATCCTCTGACAGCGTCGATATTTCTACACTGTCTCCTGGTTGGTAATTTGATTTTTTCATGTTCATATCATTTAGAATCTTTAGTTAAATATGCTTTTATATACTGCAATATCTATTTTCCAGTTTAAAAGTGTTTATATATAATGAAAGAACTATAAGTACTATAAATTTTGGCGATTTATACACTATACGTTTTATTTGGCGATAAAACACATGTTTTCAGGAATTTTGGCGAACTCCTAGTGTTTAGTATCACAAGCCCAAGATTGGCGTCTTAAACTCGTTCTTATGGTAGTATATGTGATTAGTCCTTATAAGGATTATTATACTCCAGTATATAAAACAAAAAACCAAAAAGGGGGAGTAAAAACAAAATGGAATTTTTAGTTAAAGATGCGCAAGAAACCCAGGAACAACTAGGAAATGACACCGATACGTTAATCGGACAAGCGACAATAAAAGTAATAGGGTGTGGTGGAGCAGGAAGCAATATGGTGAACTGGCTCTACAATAAAGGTATTAAGGGAGCAGAAATTGCTGCCATAAATACTGATAAACAACATTTAGATATAGTGGAAGCTGATAAGAAGATTCTTATCGGAAAAGAGCTTACAAAGGGTCTTGGATGCGGTGGTTTTCCAGAAAAGGGAAGAGAAGCGGCGAAAGAGAGCATATATGAGCTTAAAGAATGGTTACAAGGGACTGATATGGTTTTCATAACTGCTGGTATGGGTGGAGGAACAGGTACGGGCTCAGCACCGGTAGTAGCGCAGCTGGCTAGAGACATGGGTTCTATTGTTATTGGAACAGTTACCATGCCTTTTGATATAGAAAGGGCAAGGGTAGACAAGGCAGAATTCGGTCTGCAGCAGCTAAGAGATGTTTCAGATACTGTTATAGTTATTGACAACAACAGATTGGTGAATATCGCTGGTAATTTGCCAATCAAGCAAGCATTTGCCGTAGCCAACGAACTGGTCTCTACAATGATCAAAGGGATCGTAGAGATTATTGCTGTACCTTCACTGGTCAACCTTGACTATGCAGATGTCAAGGCAATCATGGCTAATGGAGACGTTTCAGTGATTGGTATTGGTGAATCGGACTCTGAGCACAGGGTTGAAGAGGCTGTAAAAAGGGCTATGAGCAACCCCTTATTGGACGTGAGCTACGATGGGGCATCTGGTGCACTGATACACGTGGCTGGTGGAGACGACCTAACTCTGGATGAGGTAAGTAAAGTTGGGGAGCTTGTGACAGAGAGTCTCGACCAGGATGCGAACGTGATCTGGGGAGCAAGGATCAGCAACGAGATGAACGGCAAAGTGCGAGTAATGACCATAGTTACGGGAGTTAACTCTCCTTATATACTGGGGAAAGCAGACCATTCTAGACCTAGCGCAGAGTCTATGAAGGTCAGTTCGGAACTGGGGATCGATATAGTGAGGTGATACTAAAAAAGGGCAGATAACCCCCTAAACTAATTTGCCCTCCCTTTAGTCTTTGCCAGTGCTTTCTTTAGGGGAGTACTGGCTCTTTTTCTTTTTTTAATTTAGAATGAACTTATCTTATTCTCTTTTTGTACCATAACATTTTAAGTTTAGGTTTTATATCTTCAGATTTGAAAAATTTATAGTCTGCTTTTTCAAAGATATGTTTATTTTCCATAAATTCAAATGTGTCTGTTTTTATTTCTTTTAACTTCAAATATTTACACTTTTTTTCAAACGATTTAATAAGTTTTAACTTGATATTTTTAGTTAATCCAGAAACATAATGTAAGAAAGCAACTTTATTCTCCTTATATCCTACAACAAATCCAAGAATTTTATTATCCTCTTCAAAAACAAGAATAATGATGTCAGAGTTTTCGAATTCTTTTTTTATACTTCCTATTTGAGCATGTTCTCTAAATTTTTTAATCATTCTTTCAGTAAAGTTAGGATTTGGGTTAATTAAATCATTAAGCATAATCTTTGAAATATTTTCGGCATCCGATATTCTGGCTTTTCTTATCATTTTATTTTATTTAATTCGTTTGTGCCAAATAATTGAATATATTCTTTCCAAGCAGATTCCCATGCCCACGAACAATGATTAGTTATCTTGCAACCCTTACAGTATTTAGGCTGTTCAGCATCCATGTCTCCAAATGTTTGTTCTTCAGGGGAAATATAAACCATTTTTTCACTTGTTTCTTTCCACCCCACATTACAAAATTTCCAATAATAAGGATCTATGATGCAGGTCGGAATTATAGATAACCCTATATTCTTTTTATACTTTTCTGCAACGTCTAATGCTTTCTCAAGATAAGGGGCAACTTCAGAATGTCTCGTGATAATCTTTTCATAATTTTCTTTAGCAATACCTCTTAAAATAAGCCCATGTATTGAAACCCAGGGATTTTGAAAATTTTTAAAGGCAAACTCTACAAATTTATCTAGTTCTTTATAATTTTGCTTTAAAATTATAGTTTTAATAGAGATGTTAATACCTACTGCTTCACAATTTTTTAAACCTTTTAACGCTTCGTTAAAACCATTCTTAGAACAAATAATCTTATCATGTTTTTT
>JAHIPG010000370.1 GCA_018894775.1 Nanobdellota archaeon | reverse complement strand
GGAAGGAGGATGTTTTGTTATCATTCGTTCAAATTATCATCGAAGCAGTAAAAGCACAATCTCAAAGGATGAGCCAATAAAATACAAAATTGGCCCAGAGAACTTATCAAGTTTAAGGTTTTTTCTCCGAAATCTTTTTAGGAAAGAGGAGTTCATGGATGGACAAAAAGAAATACTAAAGCGAACACTTAATAGACAAGACACTATTGCTCTTTTACCAACGGGTGGCGGGAAATCATTATGCTATCAGTTATCCGCATTGCTTCAACCAGGAATTACGATAATAATAGACCCTTTGCGCTCATTGATGATTGATCAAACAGAGAATTTAAAAGATTTTGGCATTGATGTTTTGGGATTTATCAGCAGTGATTTGAACGCAGAAGAAAGGAAAGAAGTTAGTGATGACCTGGTTAAAGGCAGATATCAATTCATCTTCATCTCGCCAGAACGTCTACAGATCAAAGAATTTAGAGATAAATTGAATGAATTGAGAGGTAACTACCTAATAAGCTATGTTGTTATTGACGAAGCACATTGTGTTTCCGAATGGGGGCATGATTTTAGAACCTCCTATCTGAACATAGGGCGAATTTCAAAGCAGTATTGTAAATACAAAGGCACATCACCACCGACTATTGCCTTAACAGGAACCGCATCTTATGCCGTATTATCTGATATTAGAAGGGAAATCGGTATTAAGGGAGATGAAGCTATAATCTCACCAAAGTCTTATGATAGAAAAGAACTCAAGTTTAGTGTTCTCAAAGTCCCTTCTGCAGAAAAAGAGAATCAATTAAATGCATGCATAGAAAATCTTACCTCCTTTTTCGATGTCACGAAGGAACATATATTGGGGCAAGCTGGTGATGCGTCGTTCTCCGGAATTGTTTTTTGTCCACATGTTGGGGGGGACTATGGGGTGGTTAAAGTAGCACACACTCTCCAGAATCGATTTGATACTGCAGTTGAATATTACAGCGGTAAATCTCCAAGAGATTTTACTGAGCAAGAATGGACTATTGAAAAGAGGAAAATTCAAAAGGAGTTTAAGAAGAATAAATTTCCAATGCTTGTAGCAACCAAAGCTTTTGGGATGGGTATAGACAAGCCAAACATCAGATACACTATTCACTACAATCTACCCCAAAGTTTAGAATCATTCTACCAGGAAGCAGGTCGTGCTGGAAGAGACAGAGGAGAAGCACAGTGTACAATTATATTTTCAGACGATAATTACGATGACGCCCGGGAGAGACTGAATATTGAATCAATAGGTGAACTACCGCCTGGACCACCCCGACATTTGCAGGGGGATATCCATAGGCTGTTTTTTTTCCATTCACAAAGTTTTAAAGGAACAGAACCTGAAACTGAAAAAACGTTTAAGCTCTTAGACAATTACATTTTCCCTAAACTAAACGATCTATCGGAGAACGAAGAGACAGAGGTCCTAATCCCATTTAATGCATGCGATTTCAAAAATGATACTGAAAAGGCAATTTATCGTCTCACAAGCATAGGTGTGGTTAAAGATTACACTGTAGATTACAATGCAAACAACTACAAGGTAACAATAATCAAGAAAAAAGATGAGGAATATCTTAAGCATTTGATTGACTATGTCCTAAGATACCGAAACCCGGAATATAAAAACAAGGTAAAAGATGGCGTGGATAGCTTACCTGGGACTACTATTCAAAAATGCATTAAGTTCCTAATCCATTTCGTTTATGATGAAATCGAGAAAAAAAGGCGCAGAGCCATTCAGGAGATGGCTGATGCAGCGAGAAACTTTTCAGATGATAAGCAGTTTAGAGGCAGAGTGGTCAATTATTTTGATTCCAAATATGCAGAGAAACTAGAACACATTGCAAGAACTATTAACTCTGAGGACTGGTGGACTCTTTTAAAGGAGGTAACTGACTATGATGACATCCAACATTTGGTTGGGGGATGCAGCCGCACACTTGAAAGTTATCCGGACCATCCAGGATTACTTTTATTAAGTTGCTATGCACGTTTGTCCTCTACAGGATCAGGGCATGAACTTGCCCTGGATGATTTTGCGAGGAGTGTGAGAGAAATTCAAACGAACATTCCACAACCAGGTAAGCAGGAGCAGATATTACTTGAGTATCTTAGTATAATGCGCCATAATTCTGAGCTCGATCACGTTAATAAACTATTGGTCATACTACTAAAACAAAGGCGTTATAGGGACATTGCTAAATTTGCATTAGAACTTCCAAACTTTGAAAATAATCATTTGATGGCGAAATTGTTGTTTTTAGAAAGTATCAACAATAATTTAAAAACAATTAACGAAGAAATTTTAAACACATAGGTTTACTCAAAATGGTCACAAAAGCCAAAACAAAAGATCCGGTTATTGACGCTGAAGAAATGATATCTGAGATAACTGATGAATTAAAAAAAGTAGAAAAGGTATCCAAGCAGCTCGAAAAGGCAAATACCCGATCGGAATCACTGATTGAGATGACTGGGGAGGTAGTCAAACAGTCTAAAGCCCTTCAGGCAAAAGGCAATGAGATTTTTACGAAGATGGAGGATATCGATTTCCCTTCAAGATTTGACAAGCTAGATAAAAGAATCGAAGATAGTGACAAACAGATACTAAAGAACCACGCTGAGTCATTTAAGGAGATTAAGGCATTAGACTCAGACATCAAGAGTGTTGGTGCTGAACTGAACAAGAACATATTTGAAGTCAAAGGAGGACTAATCTCAAAAATTGAGGACAATGAAAAAAGAATCATAGACGGTCAGAATGGGTCATTTAAGAAGATCGAGGAGATGCTCCTGAAAAAACAAAAAAGAGACATGTTATTATACCTTACAGTCATCGGGCTCCTGATAATCCTTTTGATAACTAACATGCCTTTATGAAGTCTCTGAGCACATTAATCAATAAACGGTGGCATCCTAGTTTATTATAATCATATAATCAACGTGGTGGGGATGCAAAAACAAACATTTATACATAAATCAAGGGCGTGATACTGCACCTCTCCAAGACATTCGAGGAGATTGTTGAAAACGGCGGATTGGGTCAGTAACAAAATGACAAACACGGACATTTTTGCAAAAAGAGTAGGGGCGATAATTGTGGATACTATTCTACACAGTATTTTAGTTCCTGTTTTGATGATATTTGCAACAGGCGCAAGCTCCTTTGTATGGGGTATTGTGATATTGTTTTCATACTACGTTCTGCTTGAGGGACCGGCAGGTAAGGGGCAGACCCTTGGAAAGAAGGTAATGGGGATTAAGGTAACTACAGAAGACGGCAAGGTTCCAAGCTACGAAAAATCTGCCATAAGAACCCTTCTAAGGCCCATAGACGGATTTCTAATGTATCTCCCCGGAACAATCGTTATATTCGCGACCAAGAAGGACCAGAGATTGGGAGATATAGCGGCAAAAACTATTGTTGTGGGGGCGTGATAAATGAATGAAGAAAAAGTAATGCAAGGGGTGATGCTGAGCGTATCAGCCAAATCAGTTGGAATTCTTTCTCTGATGGGGATACTCCCATCATTTCTCCTCTATGTTGCTTTACCAGTCTTAGTGATAGGATTATTTATTCTCATTCAGGGAGTTATGGCTAAGAAGCCAGGAGAGAGTTGATGGAAAACTGAAAATAATTGATGTAAGTTTAAAATGGAAAAATCGGATAAAAACCCAGGTAGGAAAAGACCCCTATTGGCAAGTGTCTTAAGTCTCCTGTTCGTTGGATTAGGACAGGTATACAATCGGCAAGTAGTTAAAGGAATTGGATTGTTTATTCTTGCATCGGCATTGACTTTGCTTTCACCGATACCGATTTTGGGATTATTGGTTGTAATATATTCCAGTTATGATGCATATGCGACTGCCATAAAAATAAATAAAGATAGAGGGATATCTGAACCCGCAAAGGCAGGTATTCTTGGTATGGTTTTAGTGAGTATAGTTGTTATATGGCTACTTATGGTGATAGGCGTAGTCTTATTTCAGTTGGGGATATTTCCTTAGTAAAATAGCTAATGAGAATTGAGCGATAGGTGGTTAATATATGGAATAAAAAATGGGATTGAATTATAATTATCCTGGAGATTGGAATGAGCTCAGTAGAAAATGTAAAGAAAGAGATGGATTGAAATGTAGAGAGTGTGGGTCCACTAAGATGGAGTTACACGCCCACCACATACTCTCCAAGGGGTGGGGTGGACGTGATAGTTTGGATAATTTAATAACTCTTTGTGAGTGCTGTCATTCGAGAAAGCACCCTTACATGTATGTTAGTCCCACAAGAAGAAAAGCTTGGCGAAAGTGAAAGCAGAAGGGTCAAACAATCTGAAAGACAGGAGAACTTTGCATAACAAAAACGATAGATTTTGTTGTTGTTTTTACTGTAAGAAGGGAATATCGCATCCGTCTGATAGAACTTCATTTAGTCAAGATTTATCCAAATTCATTGGATGGATTGCATTGTCAATACTAAAAATAGTTGGACTTATAGTATAGTTGGAATTTTTGTTTTACTGTTTATTGTAAGACTGCTTATTCTAGGGTTTTTTATTCTTTATTATTTGGTTGCAATATTCATTATTCATTTGTTAGACTGGAGTTTACAGGATAAGGAAAAATTTTTGACAAACGTTTGAGCTTGCTATCGGTTTCAAAATAGAAAATGTAGTATACACAAAACTCAGAATGTGAAAAACTCGTGCAG
>JAHIPG010000032.1 GCA_018894775.1 Nanobdellota archaeon | reverse complement strand
TTTTCTTACCTCACTTTCCCCAAGACGGCTGTCCCACAGCCAGTTTGTTTTCATTTTTTACCTCAAATTAGCCTCTCCGGTATTCTCTTTAAAATCTCATCATCCAAATGTGTTATTACTTTGGCAGTATCAACTTCCGGAACTAAATCCAGGAGCTCAATTTTTAACCTCATCCGGTTAAATCCCCTGTACCAGGCAACAAGGGCTTCTGCTTTATCATAGGGAAAATATTCTAAGAAAAATTCTGATAGGGCCCTGTGATGTTTTGATAAATAGTAGAGATCAAATAAGTCTTTTACACTATGCCGGCCGCCATGGATTATTCTGCCGGTGGTATCTTGTTTTTTGGCTGTTCCTATGCAAGCAGATATTTTTCTGCAGTAGATATCTTCCAGGGAATGCATCCCATTTTTTATTCTCTTAATGTTCTTCTCGAAATCCTGAACAAAATCTATTTTTAAAACACACCGTCTCTTAAGGCCCAAAGAATAAACCTTCATAGGTATTAGCCTGGGGTCGTCTTGCTCAGCCTCTAACTTAAAGTCAAAACCACTTTCTTTAGAAACAAAGCTCATTATTAGATCTGGATCCTCTTTTCTATAATCTTGAGTAAAAAAATCCAAGTCTTGAGAAAACCTATGATCGAAATAAAAAGATAGCGCTGTTCCTCCGGTCAGATAGTATTTTCTGAATTTACTTGTTATCAGCCTGGCTATTTTTCTTTGCTCACTTTTAATATAAGAAATTTTGTTTTTCATCTTTCACTCTCAAAATAACTATACTACTTATAAGTAGTGTCTGTCAACAAAAAATTAAATTTTTAACTTACCAGCCTCTTGGCTTTAGCGATTTAAGGTACCGGCTTGGCCCCTGCATATGGGTCCTTTAAAATATGCGATTTGAGAGTTCTTAATCTGCTAGCCAGGAGAAACTATTAACCGGTATTTTTTTGTGCTTAAGGGAAGCCCCAAGTTATCTTTTACCCTGGCTCACGCTTTAGGATACTTAGTATCTTGGGGTCCTGCCTTAGAACTTTTCTAAGGGATTTTTCAGAACTTTAACTTACTTATTACATTCTTTCGTTTGTAAATTTCAGTTGTTTCTGAAAGTTGCCTCCTGCTCTAAAGACAATTATAAATATATCAAATGGCCAAGTGAGACGACAAGCGAAACTTTAAACATCAATTAATAGCTTTTTAGAAAACGAAAATAAATTTTTATTCATTAGCAGGCAAAATTGTGGAATTCACGAAAGTCATTTTAATTTCAGCGAAAGATCAGTTATCTGATAGTTCAAAATAAATCGCAGAGAATTAGAGCTGGCAAACACCGCGTGGTGTGTCCTGAAAAATCCTCGTCTGCTTGCTGGTGAAAGTCCGTTCATGGTAACTTGCCAGGAGACTACGTAGCCAACATCAACGTACTGTCAAATGGATTGTCTTCAACAGTATATCCCCATACCACAATTCCATTTTGTAATCTCCAGTAGCAAGGTTCCTCGCTGCGTTGTAGTCTCCATAGCCCGTAGTTCCGCTGGCAACGTTGAAAGATTGTTCCATCACTATTTTGCCGTCACTATCAATCAGCTTGACGGCGGCTGGACCACAATCAATGGGATTACTCACCATCGGAAAAATAGCATCGCTTGTATGATACGTGGTTGCCGGCGGACCAAACTCAATGTTGGAAACTGAAAGCTCTATGGTCTTGCAGCACTCGGACTGTTCTGTAGCCGATAACGTTGGAAAAGCGGTAAGGGGTACCCGCGCAGCCACAGTTCGTGCAAAATTTATGGCAAGGTCAGTGGCTGCAGCATCGTCACTGCCAATAACCTGTATCATGCCTTCCCATTGACCCTGAATGAATGTGACCGTCACTGATGGTTTACCTATCACTGGCCCATGAAAAGTCATCGATTCTTGCCCCACGGTCGGCGCAGCCACACGAACTGTATCTGGCCATTGTAGAGCTAGATCTGGCAGACCCCTCGAGTACGTCGTACAACAAATCTTGCTGTATACCTGGAGACCATCGGGCATTTTGAATGAAACAGCATAGTCCGTACCTTGGGGATGGGGTACCTCC
>JAHIPG010000369.1 GCA_018894775.1 Nanobdellota archaeon | reverse complement strand
CATTAAGTCTTAATGTTGAGCATGCCGGCCGGGCCAAGGTTGAGCTGAAGGTTAAAGGATGGACCAAAAACAGGCCAAAAGGCCGTGGTTTAGCTTCCGATAGCCAAAGCCAAGGGAAGAAGAAAGACCGATTTAAGACAGTATATTTCCCAAAAGTTCTACAAGGGCACTTGAAAGAGTATCTGAAAATTAAAGCAAAAAGAGGAGAGTCTCTTTTACCAGAGGCTCCTTTGTTTGTTTCTAGAAATAGTGCCAGGATCAGCCCGCGCCAGGTGCAAAGAGATTTTAAGAAGTGGGTAAAGATGAGCGGTATTGAATCAAATCTTTCACCACACAGTCTAAGGCATACCGTAGGGACAAGACTTCTAAAGGAATTCAAAAACGCTAAGTTGGTCCAGCGATATTTAGGACATTCAGACGTGGCGACGACATTGAGGTATTATGTGGACGTGTTTCCGGAAGACCTGGAAGAAGCAGCAGAGATGTTGGCGGAAAGGTAATTTAATCCTTACAAGGAAATTTTAGAGAAAAAAGAATAGGCAGATAAAATGGAGGCAATATGAATTGGTTTGAAAGATACGGGATTGTCGGAATGTTCTTTTTTGTTATGACTGGAATGTGGTTTTTTTGCTTATTCCCCGAAGCTCATAAATTGTTCAGCGAAATCAACAAAACCAATCCAGAACTGCTAAAATTCATTGGGGGCTTCTGCGGATTATCTATTTTACCTTTTGGTTATATCATTATGGCATGTTCACAGGTACGGTATTACTCAAGAGGAAACAAAAGAGACCACATTAGTTGTAAACTTTGGGTCGACTTAGACTCATCAATGGAGCAACAGAATAAAATACTACTAAAAAAAATTATTGGCGGATTTAATCCAACCGATGAAGCACAAGTCGAGGCTGTTTTTACATATTACGATAGAAGATACTTTCCTCCCGAAACCAATAAATTAATCTCTAGTTTTATATCAAAGCGCTTTGATACAATCGCAATCAATCGCGGGCTGATCTTGGCAATCATTCTATCTCTTATTGCCGCAATCTGTATAGCATGGGTGATTTTAGATATTACCTTCTGGCTTCCCGCCTGGTTTGTGATTATTTTCGCCGGATTGATTGTTTGGGTTCTGGACTCATCGAAGCGAATACTGGAAGGACAAATTTTTGAGGTTACAAAAAGAAAACAGAAAGATATGGTTGCAGAGATGCACAATATCTATAAAAGCAAGCTGTCTGAGGGAGTGATGAAAGATGAAAAAGAGGATTGATGTGTGTCCAAAATGTGGTTCTGATGAAGTGAGCGCTGTGCAGTATCATCGGGATTCTGGTGGTTGCCGTGGTTTTGGTAGTGCCGAAAGATCTGATGAACATTTACACAAAAGATGTGACACGTGCGGTGTTGATTGGACATGCGATACTCAAGACAAGAAAGAAAAGACCAGAATAGATGAGAAGAAGTAGTTGTTACTGGATAAAAGACTTCGTCGTGCTTCGCCCAAATTAGCTTCGGCAACTTCTTTTATCCACAAAAGGTTATTTGCTTGTTGTCGATAAGTATAAAGGAGTTTAATGGCATTGAAGAATAAGCTAAATTGGTATTTTGCTTTAATGTTAATCTCTATTTTTTTGTCAGGCTGCTCTGGACTTCAGGTAAATATTCCTGTAGAAGTCAATCCAGTTAAACGCGAGAATGTGGCTTTATTGGTTATGGTGGAGAATAAGTCAGCCTATCAAATCAAAATCACCCACCCTATATCAACAGGGATGCTAAAACAAGACCAGCATACGATATTTCGCTTGTTGCAACCGGGCAATTATAAAGTGATAATTACCGCCCATGCCCCAGATCCTCATTATCCAAATGTTTATCAGTTGGTTAAAACCGTAGAAATACCTGTGTTCCTGAACGGGTATGATGTGGTTCGGGTAAAGGATACATATGTGGGGTATTATTTAGTCGTAACGGATGGAATGCTTTTTCCGAATAGATAAGGTAAGTCAGATAAATTTTAAGTAGGAGGTTTGCTAATGCGGAAGATAATTTTTGTGAGTCTAATTTACTTAATGAGTGTAGTGAATAGTCTTATTTATGCGGAAGAGAAAATACCTATGCCCGAGTTCTATAGTATCTATTTTGTTTCGCATGGGAAATTGATACCAGTCGAGAAAGAAGCGAAAGAAGAGAGGCGACTTAAGATGGTTGGAGATGCGTTTGATACTGTATTTGGAATAAGTGAATTGTCTGGTGTTTCTCTGGCGTCTGATTTCTACTTTCTCGTATACGGCCAAAATGAAATGACAGTCATGCGTAGACTTAAGCTGGGTAAGTTTAAATTTGTTGAACAGGTGCGATTAGGTACATTAGAAAAAAGCTGGCGTCAAGCCAACATGTGGATAGTGGAAAAGGACATAGCAATGAATAGTGGTCCTATAAAAGGTGTTTCGGATCTCTACCGTTTTGTGCCAGTATCACCACTTAGTAATGGTGTGTATGCCTTATATATGTTTCCTCCAACTGGCTTTGATAGTATCGGTATGCCATGTGTAATAGTAGATTTTGTAGTAGGCAAAATACTAGAAACTCAGTTGATGCCAGCCAAAATTCCTTCACCTAAACCTTCCGAGACACCTGAAAAAATAACAATGGATTCGCTAACCAGAAATCTTCCTTACGGAAACTATAATGCTGGTGAATTTAGAGAAATAGAAAAAACTTATAATGTCAGTTTTGATGATGCTTGGGCCGCTGTGAATAATGCTATTTTAAAAGACAGAGAGGAAATTACTACCTCAGAACGTGATAAAGATAAAGGAGCTCTTATTGGGCAAGGGAAGTGTATATTTTGGAAGGATTGTTACAAGTGGACTGTTGCAATAATTGAAAGAATCACGGAATATTCAGTTAAGATTACAATAAAAAGTATTAGTTATAGAGTGAACACTTACGAGACAGTAGACGGTGTTTCTCATCGAAAGGAATATGTAGATTCGCATAGCGATATAATTCATAAAAATCTTGAGAAAGAACTTAAATCAAAAGTAAAACAGCCCCCTTATTTTGTAACTATTGAAGCGAAAGAATATAAAGTCAGCGGT
>JAHIPG010000368.1 GCA_018894775.1 Nanobdellota archaeon | reverse complement strand
TGCGAAGATTGCAAAGGCAAAAAGTATTCTAATGTTATATGGAACAGATGTAAGAAAGGATCTTTTACAGCTTCTCTGGTCACCTATCTTGAGGCTAAAATAAATGACTGGCTTGATTATGAGAGGTATGTTGACCTCTATATCTCACCAAGTATGTTTCTCAGAAATAAATTTATTGAGTATGGATTTAACCAGGAAAAGATCGTTCACATATCCAACTTTATAGAACTCGATGATTTTATAGCTCGATATGACTATGAAAACCATCTATTATTCATAGGAAGGTTGGAGAAGGGAAAAGGGCTGGGAACATTAATCAAGGCGTTTGCCAAGGCAAAAACTTATGGTCCAATACTTTATTTGAAAATAGCTGGAGCAGGAAGTTTAGAAAAAGAATTAAAAGAAATGGTTGAACATATGAAGATTCCAAATGTTAAGATTCTTGGCTTTAAGCATGGGGAAGAATTGGAAGATCTGACTAAAAATGCTAAGGCAATTGTAATCCCTTCAGAATTGTATGAAAACTACCCTTTTGCCGGCTTAGAGGCTATGGCATATGGCAAACCTATTATTGCATCTCGGATTGGCGGTATTCCAGAGCAGGTCGAGGACGGTGTTACAGGCTTTCTCTTTGAACCATTCGACGAGAATGATCTGGCTGCAAAGATAGATTTGCTGAATAGCTTATCCAAAGAAGAAATCGAAAAAATGGGACGTAAAGCCAGAAAAAAAGTTGAAACAATCAACAGCAAAGAGGTTTACCTGCAAAAAATATTGGCTATTTACGAAGACCTGATTGACGCTAAAAAGATGAAAGTAAATTAATTTTAAAAAGTTGGGAATATTATCAGGGTTCTTAATAAAATAAAGCAAATCGCTTTAAAAGCAGCATCAATGAATTTTAAAATGGAGGAGCTGTTAAGATGAAGTCAATTTATATAGCGGGATGTGGAGGAATGCTTGGCGAGGCGTTTTACAAACAGTACCGCAATAAATATCAATTAAAATTTACTGACATTGATGTCAATGATGATTGGCTGGAGTACTTGGACATTCGGGATTTGGACGCCTATAAAAAGGATGTTGTTGATTTCAAACCTGACTATTTGTTTCATCTTGGTGCATACACTGATCTTGAATATTGTGAATTGCATCCAGATGAAACTTATCTGACTAACACATTGGCTGTCGAAAATGCGGTATTTATAGCGAACATGCTGGACATCCCGTTACTTTATATCGGTACAGCAGGTATCTTTGACGGGAATAAAGAGTATTACGATGATTGGGATGTGCCCAACCCACTGGGTGTGTATGCGCGCGCCAAATATATGGGTGAACGGTTTGTGGTTGAAAATGCCAAGCGCTATCTGGTTTGCCGGGCAGGCTGGATGATGGGCTCCGGTCCAAAGAAAGATAAGAAGTTCATCCAGAAGATTATGAAACAGATTAAGGAAGGCGCAAAAGAGTTGTTTGTCGTTGACGATAAAGATGGCACACCCACCTATACGCATGATTTTGCGCGTAATGTAAAACTATTGCTCGAAAAGGAGTATTGGGGATTATATAATATGGTCTGTGGTGGGCAAACCAGCAGAATGGAAGTTGCAAAGCAATTGCTAAAGATACTTGGCCTGGATCAGAAGGTGAAAATAACATCAGTTCACTCAGATTATTTCAGCGAGGAGTATTTTGCTGAAAGACCTCCATGTGAAAGGTTAATAAATAAAAAATTGGATATTAGGGGGCTGAATATAATGAGAGATTGGCGCATCGCCTTAGAAGAATATATTCGTGATTATTATAATGATTACTTATAGATCAAAAAAAACAAATAAAGGAAAGGAAATCGGCGTTGATAGAAATAGAATTGCCTCCTTTGGGTTCAGGTCCATACCCCCTAACGACGGATCAGCAGGGGCTGATAAATTCGCGATGGAATTATACCCCAGGCTGGTTAAGAGAGGTCTAAAAGTCACAGCCTATAATCGTGTTTATGATAATATAATCCCTGAAAAAAAGGAGTATGAAGGCGTTAAACTGGTACATCTAAAGACAGTTCGCAAGAGAGGACTTGACACAGTCATTCATTCATTAAAAGCCACATTTCATATTATCAAAAATAACACAGCGGATATCGTACATATTCACAACGGCGGGAACAGTATATGGGGTGCATTCCTAAAGCTATTTGGGAAGCGAGTCTTTGTCAGCCAGGATGGAGTAGACTGGAAAAGAGAAAAATGGCCTTGGTACGGAAAACTATTTCTTTATCTATCTTCATATATAACTGCTAAAATCCCGGATCGAGTAATTTTTGATAATATTTATTCAAAATCAATTTTTGAAAAAAAATTCAAAAAATCCTTCGACTTTATTCCTTATGGAAGTGAATTGCCGGAAGTCGAAGACGATACCTCAATAATTGATGAACTATGTCTGGAACCAAATGAATATTTTATCTTTGTCGGTCGTTTTATACCTGACAAGGGCCTGCAATATTTAGTTCCAGCATTTGAGAGGGTGAATACCTCAAAAAAACTGGTTCTTGTGGGAGGTTCACCAAATCCTTCTATGTTTGAAAAAATGATTAAAAGAACCAATGATAAAAGAATTATTTTTCCCGGCTATATATACGGATCAAAAGTTATAAATCTAATTAAAAATTCTTATGCTTACATTC